>JAYSLR010000322.1:0-4180 GCA_043725365.1 Rhizobacter sp.
AGGCCGTGCTGCGCGCCCGCGCGATCGGGCGGCTGAAGTGGGTCGACGAGCAGCTCGAGGGCAAGCAGTACCTGATGGGCGACGCCTTCAGCATCGCCGACCCGTACCTGTTCACCGTCACCAGCTGGACCAAGCACACGGGCATCGACATTTCGGGCCTGAAGAACCTGAGCGCGTTTCAGGACCGCATGGCCGCGCGCCCGGCGGTGCAGGCGGCGATGAAGACCGAAGGCCTGCTGAAGTGAAGCGAGCGGCGCGCTGGCTCGGCGCGCTGGCGGGCTGCATCGCGCTGGGCGCCGCCGCCGTGGCGGCCTTGCCCGCGCCCGGCCGGCACACGGTGCAGCTGTGCGTCGCGACCTCGACCGCGCCGCCGAGTTGCGGGCCGGCCCAGGCCGACTGGGGCGCCGACGGCTCGCTGCGCGTGCGCGTCGACGATGTCGTCTACGACATGCAGCTGCGCAACAGCCGGGTCGCGATCGTCGTGATGCACAACCGCGTGCAGATCGACGAGCTGGTCGCGCCCTGCGAATGGGTCGGCCACACGCTGCAGTTCAGCGACGACGACCGCCATTCGCGCTACCAGGTCCGCTTCCCGTAGCGTTGCCAGGGCCGGCGCCGGTCACCAGCGTTCCATGTACGGGCGCAGGTCGAGCTCGAAGGTCCACGCATCGCGCGGCTGCCGGTGCAGGTGCCAGTAGTTCTCGGCGATGTGCTCGGGGTTCAGGATGCCGTCCTGCGCCTTCAGCGCGTAGCGCTCGGGGAAGGTGCTGCGGATGAACTCGGTGTCGATCGCGCCGTCGACGACGACGTGCGCCACATGAATGCCCCGTGGCCCGAGCTCGCGCGCCATGCTCTGCGCCAGCGCGCGCAGCGCGTGCTTCGCGCCGGCGAACGCCGCGAAGTTCGCGGCCCCGCGCAGCGCCGCCGTCGCGCCGGTGAAGATGATCGTGCCGCGGCCGCGCCCGACCATTCGCTTCGCGACCTCGCGGCCGTTCAGGAAGCCGCCGAAGCAGGCCATCTCCCAGATCTTGAAATACTTGCGCGCGGTCTCGTCGAGCACGCTGCAGGGCACGTTCGCGCCGATGTTGAACACCAGCACCTCGATCGGCCCGATGTCGCGCTCGATTTCCTCGACCAGGGCGATCACGTCCTCTTCCTTGCGCGCGTCGGAGCCGAAGCCGTGCGCCTGGCCGCCGCTGTCGCGGATCGCCTGGAGCAGCGGCTCGAGCTTGTCGGCCTCGCGCCGCGTCACGCAGGCGGTGTAGCCGCCGGCGGCGAAGCGCTTCGCGATCGTGCCGCCGGTGGCATCACCGGCACCGATCACGAGCGCCACGGGGTTCGGGTTCGTCGGCATGAGCGGGGGTCCTTTCGTCGCTTACGATGGGTCGAGCGCCGTCGGGAGACCCGCGGCGAACCGTTGAAAAGAGGGGCGATGATGAGCAGGAAAGTCGAGTTCTTCTTCGATGTCGGCAGCCCGACCACGTACCTCGCGTGGACCCAGTTGCCGGCGCTGTGCGCGAAGGCCGATGCCGAGCTGGTCTGCCGGCCGATGCTGCTCGGCGGCGTGTTCCAGGCCACCGGCAATGCCTCGCCCGCCACCGTGCCGGCCAAGGGCCGCTACATGGACGCCGACATGGCGCGCTTCGCGCATCGCTACGGCGTGCCGCTGGCGCGCAACCCGTTCTTCCCGGTCAACACGCTGATGCTGATGCGCGGCGCCACCGGCGCCCAGCTGCGCGCGCCCGAGCGCTTCGAGGACTACCTGAGTGCCGTGTTCCACGCGATGTGGGTAGCACCGCAGAACCTGAACGACCCGGCCATCGCCGCGGCGATGCTTGCTGCGGCCGGCTTCGAGCCGGCCGAGGTCGCGGGCTGGGTCGGCGACGTCGAGGTCAAGGCCGCGCTGCGCGCGACCACCGAGGAGGCGGTGGCCCGCGGTGTGTTCGGTGCGCCGACGATGTTCGTCGGCGACGCGATGTTCTTCGGCCAGGATCGGCTCGAATTCGTGCGCGAGGCGCTGGGCTGACGCGCGCGCCGGCTCAGCGCGCCCGGGCGCGCGTCAGCAGGTAGTCCTGGCGCATCAGGTTGTCGACGTGGTACGGCGCGACCAGTGCGTCGAACTCGGCGCGCACGGCGGCGAGCCGGTCGGGCTCGGCCGCGAGGCGCTCCACCAGCTTGCGCATCGGACCCACCGAGTGCTCCATGAAGCCGCGGAAATGAGCGACGCTGAGGGCCGGCACCAGCATCGTCGCGCGCCCGAAGAACGGCGCGTCGAAGTGCGCGCCCAGGCGCTCGGTGACCAGGGCCGGGCTGCCCCACTGCGGCGGCGGCGCGGCACCCGGCGGGGGCGGCGGCGAGTGCCGGCCGACGAACGCGAAGAACCGGCCGACCAGGTGCTCGGGCGGCCAGGTCGCGAAGGCGATGCGGCCGCCGGGCCTGAGCACGCGGCGCATCTGCGCGACCACGACATCCGGGCGCGGTGCAAACATGTGGCCGAACTGGCTCAGCACCACGTCGAAGGAGGCGTCCGCGTAGGGCAGCTGCTCGGCGTCTCCCTCGGTCCACTCGATCTGCTCCTGGCCGGCGATGCGGGCGTTCTCGCGCGCCTCCACGAGCAGCTCGGGCGTCAGGTCCAGGGCCTTGACCTGCGCCCCGGCGCGTGCCGCGGTGATCGCGACGACGCCGGTGCCGGTGCCGACGTCCAGCACGGTTTCGCCCGGGCGGATGCCGGCGAACTTCACGAGCTGGCCGGCGACCGGCGTGGTGAACGTCGCGGTCGGCGCGAACGAGGCCCACATCTCGCGCTGGCGCTGCTTCAGTTCGGCAAACGGGTCCTGACTCATCGAAGCCTCCGATCGGTGCGGGTGTGGGCGGGCAGGCGCACTGTATCCCTCCTGGCCGGCGCGCGCGCGATCAGCGCAGGTGGGCGGCGGCCAGCAGCGCCTTCGTGTAGTCCTCGCGCGGCGCGTCGAACAGCGCGAGTGCCTCGCCTTGCTCGATCACGTCGCCGTTCTTCATCACCATCACGCGGTGCGACATCGCGCGCACGACCGCGAGGTCGTGGCTGATGAACACGTAGCTCATGCCGTAGTGGCGCTGCAGCTCGGCGAGCAGCGCCAGCACCTGCTGCTGCACCGAGACGTCCAGCGCCGAGGTCGGCTCGTCCAGTACCAGCACCTCGGGCTTCAGCACCACCGCGCGCGCGATCGCGATGCGCTGGCGCTGGCCGCCCGAGAACTCGTGCGGGTAGCGCTGCAGCACGTTGCCGACGCCCTGGGCCTCGCTCAGGCCGACCTCGTCGAGCATCTCGAGCACGAGCTTGTCGCGCGCCGACTTGGTGAGCTCGGGCCGGTGCAGCGCCAGCCCCTCGCCGACGATCTGCCCGACCGTCATGCGCGGGCTCAGCGACGCGAACGGGTCCTGGAACACCACCTGCATGCGCTTGCGCATCGCGCGCAGCACGCTGCGGTCGGCGTCGTCGATGCGCCGGCCGCCCATCTCGACGGTGCCGGCGGCGATCGGCTGCAGCGCGAGCAGCGCCATGCCGAGCGTTGTCTTGCCGGACCCCGACTCGCCGACGATGCCCAGCGTCTCGCCGCGCCGGAGCTGCAGCGTGGCGTGCCGCACCGCCTCGAACACGCGCTTGGCGAACCAGCCCTGCGCGATCGCGAAGCTCACGCTCACGTCGGCGCCGGCGAGCAGGATCGGCGCGTCGTCGGGCAGCGGCTGCACGACGCGCTGCGGCCGGCTCGCCAGCAGGCGGCGCGTGTAGGCGTGCTGCGGCGCGGCGAACACGGCGGCGGTCTCGCCGAGCTCGACGAGCCGGCCGCGTTCCATCACGCCGACGCGGTGCGTGAAGCGCCGCACCAGGTTCAGGTCGTGCGTGATGAACAGCAGCGCCATCCCCATCTCGGCCTGCAGCTCGTCGAGCAGCGCCAGGATCTGGGCCTGGATCGTCACGTCGAGCGCGGTCGTCGGCTCGTCGCAGATCAGCAGCTTGGGGCGGCAGGCCAGCGCCATCGCGATCATCGCGCGCTGGCGCTGCCCGCCCGAGAGCTGGTGCGGGTAGGCATCGATGCGGCGCTCGGGATCGGGGATGCCGGTGCGCGCGAGCAGCTCGATCGCGCGCGCGCGCGCCTGGTTCTTGCGCAGGCCCTCGTGCAGCTCGAGCACCTCGCCG
>JAYSLR010000323.1:0-9304 GCA_043725365.1 Rhizobacter sp.
CGGCACCACCGCAGCCACCGCGGCGGCGAGCCACGCCTGGACGACGGAAGGCACATTTCATCCGCAGGTGCTGGTTTCAAATGCATTCGGAAAGTCGACATCGCTCGGATTCACATACAACGTAATCGCGCTCGCGCCGACGACGCCGATCCTGACGTTTCTACCGGCGCAGCCGAAGCCGGGTGACGGGATCAGTGCGAGCGTCGCGACCACCGACCCGCAGGGATCGGCGCTCACTTACCGATGGGCTTTCGGCGATGGCCAGACGGGAACGGGCGCGGCGACGACGCACAGCTACGCGGCCGAGGGAACGTTTAACGTTCAGGTCACGGCGACCGATGCGTTCTCGAAGGCATCGACCGGAGGCTCCAATCTGACCGTCGCTTACCGCCCGCCGACGGCGCCGGCGATCACGCCGGCGGGAACAACGGTGCTGGTCAATCAGCCGACGACGTTCACCGCTCAGTCGAGCGATCCGGGTGGCTACGCGGTCACCTACGGCTGGGATTTTGGCGACGGGACGACGGCCGGCAACGTCACGAGCCAGACGCACGCATACGCTGCCGCGGGGCGCTACACGATCACGGTCACTGCGACGAATTCGCTCGGCAAGTCGGCGACCGCGACCGCCGCGGTCGGTGTCACCTCTGGCGCCATCGACAACGAGTTCAACGTCTACTGCCTCGGCGCCAGCTGCGGCGCGCTCGACCCCGGTACCTACCGCGGCAGCGGCGTCGGAATCTGGCGCTACAACAACACGACGAGTTCGCCCGTCAATCTCAATATCGCAATTAGCGGCGTTCAGCCGGGTCAGCAGGCGATGCTACTTTTCTCGAATGGGGGCACCGCCGACACGACAACCCCGTCCAACGGCACGCTCCTCGGGCCACCCGCAACGCCCAAAACCACCGTCACGCCATCGGCCGCACCGCCAGCGATGCTGGCGCGCAGCCGGCGCTTTGCTGTCGCGCACAGCCAGATGCTGGCGCGCAACCGCCAGTTAACGCTGAGCTTTGCGCGGAGTGGCCGGCGGACGGCGCCGGCGAGGAGCGCCACGCCCGCCCGTCCGGCGGCAACTCCCGCGGTCGGTGCAACGCGCACCTGGATCGACTACTTCCCGGCGACACCGGTCGCCTACACCGCCGCGGTTGTGGCAACTTGCCCGGTGCCGGTAGGCCGGAACATCGTCTTCTGGGTAGATCCTACTCTGACGAATCTGCCGACGAGTGAGCTCACCGCATTCCAGAATGCGTTCTGCGGCGCCGGCGGCGGCTACGATCGCGTCACCGCACTGATCGGCGATGCCTGGGGTCCAACGCCGGCGGCGGACCAGTCCACACTCATCCAGGACACCCCGGCCTTGCAGGACGTCAACGTCGTGTTCCTCAACGTCCCCGCGAACACGGGCTGGGGCGGATACTTCTACGGGGCAAACAATTCTCAATCGACCGCGAACCAGGCACTAGTCTTCTTCATCAACGGGCCGAATTCGATCGGTGCGCAGGACTACTACATCTCCGTGCTCATCCACGAGCTGACGCACATGGTCAACTTCTACCAGCGCTCGGTTGCACATGGCGTCGGCCACGACACGTGGCTCGAGGAGTCCTCCGCCATGATGACGGAAGACATCGTCGGCCCGTCGATCTCGCCGACGGGCTACAACACCGTCCGCGACATTCGTACCTGGGATTATTTCTCGTCGGGCGGCGACGTGAGCCTCATCAATTGGCAGCAGCTCTCGAGCGCCAGCTACGGCATGGGAGGGTCATTCGGTGCATTCCTGAGCCGGCGCTACGGCGTGTCGCTCTACCAGCAGATCTCGACCTGCGGCGAAGCGGCGCCTACGCTCGGCACGAGCTACCAGTGCGTCGATGCCCTCGTCCAGGGCCTCGGTGGCGCGGGCTATGCGGACGAATTCGCGCGATTCGGCGTGTCGCTGTTCGACAGACTGGGCGACAGCGGAGTTCCCGGCGGATTCGGCTATCCGTCCTTGCTGTCGGGCGCTTATCTACTTGAACCGTACCCGCTGCCCACCATACTGGCGTTACCGCTTCCGGACCCCGCGCCGCTCGCTTCGACGCTGCCGCCGACGAGCCATACGTACCTGCTCGAGCCAATTGCCGCCGGCGCATCCGCATACGCGCGAACTGCGATTACGGTGCCCGCCAATTCGACACTGTTGGTCGTGATCAAGTAGTCGGATCGAGCTGCAATGCGAACCGGCCAGTTACTCGTCTGCACGGTCGCGCTCGGCGGCTGCGTCGCCGGGCTTCCGGAGCCGCGGGCGGCCTCACCCGGCGCGGTTCGCTGCATCTCTGGCTGGCTAACCGAGAAGGGCTCGCTCCCCGGCACCTACTGGGCAGTCACCGACGCAGCCGGGGTGGAATGGCGCGTCGAGGAGAGCGGACCCGCGGATCTTGCGGCCGCCGCGAATTCGCGGGTCACCGTCGAGGCCGTGCAGCTGCCAGACGGCGTCTTAAAGCGGCTGCGAATCGTCAGCCTCCAGCGGCAGGCCGATGCCTGTGGCGCCCGCGGCCACCAGGCGACCACGGGTGCGACTAACCGGCCTCGCGCGAAGCCGCCGTCTGGGAGTCGGATCTCGTGCGGCGAGCGGCGCCTGGGCGGAAGCGTTGGCAGCGCGTGATGAGGCAAGACGCTCAAGCGAGCTGTTGGATCGAGGGCCGCGAATCCACGTGAGCAGGAAATCGAGATGAACAATCTGCGTTTCACGGTCCTGCAGGTACTCGCCGGTTGCATCGTCACCGCCACGCTCCTGGCGTGCGGTGGTGGCGCCAGTTCCTCTCCCCCACCCCCGCCCGCGCCTCCGCCGACGCCGCCGACCGTTTCGATCACCGGCAATGCGACCACGGTCGTCGCGGGCGGCTCCATCACGCTCACGTGGTCGTCGACGAACGCGACGAGCTGTACGGCGACCGGCGGCTGGAACGGCAGCAAGGCGACCAGCGGCTCTGAAACGGTCAGCGGAGTCGTCACCAGTTCCGGTTTCGCAATCTCGTGCACCGGTAGCGGCGGGACTGCGACAGGGTCGGTCAGCGTCTCCGTCACCGCGGCACCGCCGCTACCGACCGTGTCGATCAATGCAACCGCGCAAACGGTGGCGCTCGCCGACAGCGATACGCTCATCTGGAGCAGTGTCAACGCGACGGCGTGCTCGGCCTCGGATGGCTGGGCGGGCGCGCAGCCCTTATCGGGAACTGTCAGCGTCGGCCCTATCACAAAACAGTCGACCTTCACGCTCACCTGCGATGGCCCGGGCGGCAGCGTATCGACCTCCGTCACTGTCGCCGTTTCATCGACAGTGCCGGCGGCCGGGCCGGTGGCGACCCTGGCAGCGGGCGTGACCGTGCTTGATCCGATCACCGTCGGCCAGCTGGTGCAGAGCAGCTCGACGACACTGACATTCAATGGAACTGTGCCGTTAACCGTCGGCGAAGTCTTTTTGATGAGCGGGTCCGCTTTCAAGGTCACCGCGACGAGGGTGGTGAACGGTCAGACCCTCGTCGACGTGACGGCGCCCACGCTTGATCAAATCTTCTCCAGCCTCGACATCGCCGGTACGTATACACTCGACGCGAGTCAGGCGATCGCTCAGTCCGTGGCGGCAAAGACCCGCGTGCGGGCCGGCTCGACGCTCTCATCGACAGTCAAGCCCAACGCGAGCACGACGATTTCCTTCCCGCTGAACCTGACGGCGGGGCCAGTGGCAATCACAGGCAGCGGCACGCTCACACTCCAGGTCGTGCCCGACATCCACTACTCGACGACCGCTGGTTTCAGCAACTCCTCGATCGTGTTCACGAGCAATGCGCAGGCCAACGCCACGATCTCCGTGTCGGACAAGTACACGGCGTCCCTGTGGGTTCCGGTCACCACGTTCCGCATACCAATTCCACTGACCGTCGTCGACGGCCTGCTTAACTTGGTCGGCGTATCGGCGGCGGCCATCTACGTTCCCGTGTACATCGGGGCCGATGCGAAGCTGTCGTTTGGCGTGAGCTACGTGGCAAGCGCCGAGATATCGGACGCGCTGACGGTCAATTTCGCATCCGACGGGTCCCTCGCGGCAACGACCGGACCCGGCGGCGGCAGCAACTCCTTCAGTGTCGACCAGGCTATGGCGGCGCCGTCCTCGAGCATTCCGGCACTGCTGACCCTCGGCGACGACCTTTTCAGTGGCATCGAGGTCAAGCCCTCGCTGCTGCTCCTTAACACCGTCACTTTGATGGGGGTCGACCTGACTCTCGGTGAGCATTTCGACGGGTCGCTGACGGTTCTTGGCGCCGGCAGTACTTCGCCGTTCTGCGGCTCGCTGACTGGCAACGTCGAGCTGCACGCGAATGCGTTCCTGAAGGGTATCAGCGGTACGACCTACACCTGGCCGTCGCCGTCGCCATTCGTGGCGGACCTGTTCGACCTCGGCATGGAGCCAATCGGGACGTATTGCGAACCGCAGCCGGTGGTCACGGCGAGCGTCAGTGCGGAGGCCGTACTCTTTTCGCCAGTCAGCGTATCGGTCGTCGTCGTGCCGCCGCCGACCGGTGTCGCACCGGGAACGCCGTTGCCGGCGGGGCAGGTCGAAGTCAACCTCGACGGCGACAACTGTTTCGTGACCCTCGATGCGAACGATCGGGGCTCGTGCGACGTAACGCCGAGTGTCGCGGGTCCGCGCACGCTCACGTTCGAGTATCTCGGCGACACGAACTATCAGTCGAGCTTGCTCGTCTCGCAGCCGCTCGACGTGGCCCTCTCCCAGGATCTCGTCACGCTCGGCGCCTCGCCAAGCCGCGTGGCACCGGGGGGGCAGTCAAATTTTGTGATCACGCTTAGCCCCTCTCCCAACGACGGTACCCAGCCACTGCCGGCCGGCAGCGTGTCGGTTATGGACGAGACCGGCACGGCCCTGTGCACGACCGACCTCGGCCCCGCCGCGACCGCCGCATGCTCGTACGCATACGCGAGCTCGGGTACGCATACGCTGACCGCAGTGTATGGCGGTGACACGAACTACGTCGCCAAGAGTTCGGGCCCCGTCACGCTCATCGTCAGTTCGCTCGCGTTGCAGCTCTCGCCCTCACCCCTCGCGCTGCCGCTCGCCGGGACCGCGACGCTCACCGTGACGGCTAGTGATGACACGGGACCGGTCGCGACGCCAACCGGTCTGCTGTGGGGCTCTTCGAATCCGGGCGTCGCATCGGTTGCGGACGGAGTGGTCACAGGCCTGACTCTCGGCACCGCCATTGTCACGGTTTCGGATCCGGTGTCGCTGGCTACGGCCTCAGTGAGCGTGACGGTCGGGTCGGTCGAGCCCGGAACCTTCAAGGCGACATTTACCGTCGATGAGACGCTGGGTCCCATCTCGGGCTGCGTCTGGTACCGGACGGACACGCTCAACCTGACGATTGCGATCAGCCCGACGGCGGTCGTGACGGCAACCATCTTGGATTACGGTCCGCCGATCCCGGCGGGCTGCTTTTCGTTCGGCGACTTCTCATCGAGCGGGTCGGGTCCGCTGACGCTCACCGGCAACTCGCTGTCGGGGTTCGTGATCGTCTGGGTTCCCAGTAATGGTGGCTACTACGGCTACCAGCTGACGGCCACTGCGGCAGGAAAGCAGATCACTGGAACGGCGGTACTGCAAAGCACCGATGCCTACAGCGGCATGGGGTCGTTCGTCGCAGTGAAGCCGTAGCGCGATCTCGTAGCCGATCGGACTCACTGTCGGTTACCCGAGATCGTGTCCTATTGACGCTTAAAGGTGGGAGTGTCACGGAAGTGGGGGTGAGGGGTAAAGTCAGCGCGAATATGGCTGCCCTCGGAGCTACCCATGCGCTGGATCGTCAAGCTTGATCTGGTCCGCGATGACGGAGTGACTGAGACTCGCGAACTCGGAACGATCTCGCGCCCGGCTGCCGACCTGCAGCCAGAGGATGTCGGCCTTACACTCGCGGAGGGCCGAGCGCTCATCGGGGACATAGAACGCGCCATGATTGGCGATCAGGTTCACATCTACACCCTTAGTCTCCGACATTGCCCGGACTGCGGACAACTTCAGCACTTTAAGGATGTCAGGACCAAGTGCGTCCAGACCGTCCGCGGGGCGTACCGGCTTCGCGGGCGTCGAAGTCGGGCATGCCCTTGCCAGGTCAAACTCGGCTATTCGCCCGCATTCTTTCCCTTGTCGGAGCTGATTCCGCGGCGCACCACACCGGAAATGCGCTATCTGCTCGCGGAGCTTGGCGCGCGAATGCCGTACCGGGAAGTATCGACGGTTCTGACCGCGTGTGGTTTTGGGCGCATGCGGGCGGGACGCATGGTGGCCTGGCGACACACCGTCGGCCTCGGCCGGATGATCCATCAGCAGCAATGTGCGGCGAACCGTGAACCCCCGCCGCGTGGCCGTCGCCGCGTTCGAGGGCTGAGTGTCGGGATCGACGACACCTACGTCCGAAGTCAGTCCGAAGGGAGTAGGCAATTCCAGGTCACCGGAGGTCGGTTCGAGCGCAACGGCCGGCTCGCCGAGCGCTTCGCGTTCGTTTCCAGCTCGCCAGACTGGAGTCCACAGCAGTTCAGTGGCGCCTTACGCGAGCATGGCATCGTTCCCGGCGATCCCATCCGGGTCATCAGCGACGGCGACGACGGGCTGCGTCACTTTATGCAGAACACCATTTCCGCCAACGTTACGCAGCAGCTGGATTGGTTTCACATCGGCATGCGACTCGAGCGCTTACGTAAAGCGGCCGGCCTACCCATCTGCTATTCGGAATTCATCCGTAACATGGATGCGGATGCGCCCTGTCGTTATCCTTAGTAGATGAGACTTAAATCCTTTAATGTGAGACTTTGAAAACAACGTTCGCACCTCGCAACGTTCTGACGCGCCCGGGATTTTTCAGCGAAGCAGTCGATGCTCGACGGGACAGATCTCCGCGGCTCGCCGCCCCGATGTCCGAGGATCTTGCGACTTAGCATGATTGCGCGCATGGTTAGTGAGACTAACCGACCGGATGCCCCATGCCATCCGACACCGCGCAGATGCCTCTCCGCCTGGAGGTCGGCCCCGGGGTTGTCGCTGTCTGCGAACAGCAGTTGGTCCTGATCGAGTCGGCAGTGGATGCTGGCAGCGTCGATATTCGAGATCTCGCGACCGGGCAACGACGGACGGTTCGCGTCGCCGCCCTACGCGGCCAGCCCACCGAGCCTAGTGCTGCAGCCGACGCGCGACTCGACGATATTCTCGAGGTGAGCGAGACAAGCTGGCAGCGAGCGGTTGCCGACACGGAGTTGCTCTCGCAACTCGAAGTTCCACGGGGCGAGCAGCGCGAGCGGTTGGCCGAGGTCATGCGCGTACGTGGCTGCTCGCGCGCGACGATTTACCGAGCCCTGGCACGCTATCGAAGCGCAGAGGAGCCCAGCGCGCTCCTCTCCGTGCGCAGTGGACCGCCGCGAGGCAGCAAGCGACTGGATCCCGCGCGGGAAGCGCTCGTCACTGCCGTCATTCGCGACGTCTACCTGACCCAGCCTCGTGCGCGCGTGGAGGACGTGTTCGCCGCCGCCCGGATGCGCTGCGCGGCCGAGCACCTGCCATCGGTCTCACGCAATGCGGTGCGCGCGCGGATCGCTGCGCTCGATCCGCAGCTCGTGATGCGCAAGCGGTTTGGCGCCAAGCGTGCACGCGCCGTGCTCGGCATGGTACCGGGCACGTTCGCGGTGACCGGCGCGTTGTCCGTCGTGCAACTGGATCACACGCCGATCGATTTGCACATCGTCGACTCGGTCCACCGCAGACCGATCGGACGGCCTTGGCTCTCGCTCGCGATCGACGTCGCGACGCGCGCGATCTGCGGGTTCCATGTCTCACTGGAACCTCCGTCGCAACTGTCAGTCGCTCTGTGCATTGCGCACGCTGTGCTCGCGAAGGACGATTGGCTGGCCGAGCGCGACCTCACATTCGAGTGGCCCATGGCCGGGCTGATGCGCACCCTGCATTGCGACAACGGCGCGGACCTGCGAGCGGCAGGACTTGAGCGCGGCTGTCAGGAGTACGGCATCACGCCCGCCTTCCGGCCGCCACGGACCCCTCATTTCGGCGGGCACATCGAGCGCCTGATTGGCACGTTGATGGGGAAGATCCACCTGCTGCCGGGCACGACCTACAGCAACACGCAGCAGCGCGGCGACTACCGCTCCGAGCAGAAGGCGACGATGACGCTGTCCGAGCTCGAGCGTTGGCTGGCCTACGAGATCTGCTGCGGGTACCACCAGTCTGTCCACCGCTCGCTGGGCGTCACTCCGGCTCGCGCGTGGCAAACCGAGGCCCATCGCAGCCGATCGCCGGGTATGCCGGCCGACCCGCGGCGGTTTCTGCTGAGCTTCCTGCCGGTCGAGCGCCGCACCATGCAGCGGTCGGGCGTTTACGTGAACAACATCCGCTACTGGGCGGACGTTCTGCCCGCCGTGCTCAAGGTGGGCGACAAGGTGATTGTGCGGACTGATCCGCGCAACCTGTCGCGCGTCTACGTGCGCGGCCGCGACGGCCGCTATCTTGACGTACCGTACGCTGATCTTCGCCATCCGCCGATAACGCTCTGGGAGCAGCGAGCGGCCGTGGCCGCCCTTCGTGACGCCGGAGCGCAGCGCATTCGCGAGGCGGAGATGTTCAGGAAGGTGCTGGCACAGCGCGACATCCTGGACGAGGCCGCCGCAAAGACCCGCGAAGCTCGCCGGGCGGCGGAGCGGCGGCGGCACGCGGGCGATGCCGGTCGCGGCTCTTCGGCCACTCCGAACAGCCGTATCAACTGGGCGGTCGATCCGGTGCCGTTACCGGTGGAGACTTGGGACGGGAGGCGCTGATGCTGAACCTGAACCATCTCGCCGACAGCGCGCGGCCCCACGCCATCTCCGCCCTCCCCGATCGCATCCGCCAGGTCCACACCGCCCGATGGATCAGCTACCCGCGGGCCGAAGAGATCCTGGCGAACCTGCAACGGCTCTTCGACTACCCGCGCTGCGCGCGGATGCCTTGCATGCTGCTGTACGGCGATTCGGGTGTTGGCAAGACGATGATCCTCGAGAAGTTCTCACGACAACACTGTGGCGGGTACAACGCGGCTCAGGGCCGAGCCACACGACCGCTCATCGTCGTCGACATGCCGCCGGCGCCGGACGAGCGGCGGCTCTACGGCGCCATTCTCGAGGCATTGCGGGCGCCCTACCTGCAGACCGCTCCGCTATGGTCGCTCGAGCTGTCTGCCCGCGCGCTGATGCGTCGCGTCGGGGTTCA
>JAYSLR010000324.1:0-8214 GCA_043725365.1 Rhizobacter sp.
CCGGCGTCGACGGGCTGGTGGGGGAGGGCGCCGAGGGTGGCGGCTTCAAGAACCCCGAGGAGGTCGGCACGCTGGTGCTGCTGCAGGCGATACGCGAACGTGTGGACGTGCCGCTGATCGCGGCCGGCGGCATCGTCGACGGGCGCGGCATGGCCGCGGCGTTCGCTCTCGGTGCCGAGGGCATCCAGATGGGCACGCGCTTCGTCGCGAGCGTCGAGAGCCCGGTGCACGCGCACTACAAGAACGCGATCGTCGCGGCCGAGGCCACCGGCACCTGGGTGCTGAACAAGCGCGCCACGCCCTGCATCCGCGCGCTGAAGACCGACTACACCGAGCCGATGCACGCGTCCGGCCTGCTCGCGGCCGACGCCTTCGCCGGCATCCAGCAGGTGTACTTCGGCGGGGACATGAATGCCGCCCCGGCCCTCGCCGGCCAATCCGCGGGCCTGATCCATGCGGTCAAGCCGGTGCAGTCCATCATCGAAGACACCGTGGCGGAGTTCTTCGCGATCAGCGAACGTATGGCCCGCATGGCCGCGGCCCGGCAATTCGGCTGACGCGGCTCCGATCCACCTCCACACGACAGGCACACCGATGAAGACTCGCATCACCGAACTCTTCGGCATCCGGCATCCGATCATCCAGGGCGGCATGCACTACGTCGGCTTCGCCGAACTCGCGTCGGCCGTCTCGAACGCCGGCGGGCTGGGCATCATCACCGGCCTGACGCAGCGCACGCCCGAACTGCTGGCCAACGAGATTCGCCGCTGCCGCGAGATGACCGACCGGCCCTTCGGCGTGAACCTCACGTTCCTGCCGACCGTGACCTTGCCCGACTACCCCGGCTACATCCGGGCCCTCATCGACGGCGGCATCAAGGTCGTCGAGACGGCCGGCAACAACCCGCAGAAATGGCTGCCTGCGCTGCACGAGGCGGGCGTCAAGGTGATTCACAAGTGCACGTCGGTGCGGCACGCGCTGAAGGCGCAGGCGATCGGCTGCGACGCGGTCAGCGTCGACGGGTTCGAGTGCGGCGGGCACCCCGGCGAAGACGACGTGCCGAATTTCATCCTGCTGCCGCGCGCGGCCGACGAGCTGCGCATCCCGTTCGTCGCCTCCGGCGGCATGGCCGACGGGCGCTCGCTGGTGGCCGCGCTGGCGCTCGGTGCCGAGGGCATCAACATGGGCACGCGCTTCATCGCGACGCAGGAGGCGCCGGTGCACGAGCACGTCAAGCAGGCCATCGTCGCGGCCACCGAACTCGACACCCGCCTCGTGATGCGGCCGCTGCGCAACACCGAGCGCGTGCTCAACAACGCCGCGGTCGAGCGCCTGCTCGAGAAGGAGCGCCGGCTGGGCGCGGCGCTGAAGATCGAGGACATCCTCGACGAGGTCGCGGGCGTGTATCCCCGCATCATGAAAGAGGGCGCGATGGATGCCGGCGCCTGGTCGTGCGGGATGGTCGCCGGCCTCATCCACGACGTGCCGACGGTCAAGCAGCTGATCGATCGCGTGATGACGCAGGCGAACCAACTCATCACCGAGCGCCTGGCGCGCATGGTCGACTGAGCGTGCGCTGGCGCGCCGGTCCGCGGCCTCACACGCGCCGCGTTCGACCTTCCCAGTAGGGCTCGCGCAGGCGGCGCTTGAAGATCTTGCCGGTGTCCTCGCGCGGCAGCTGGTCGTGCAGCGTCACGACCTTCGGCACCTTGTAGCCGGCGATGCGCTCGTGCAGCCAGTGCCGCACGCCGTCGGCCGTCAGGGCCGCGCCGGGTGCGGGTTGCACGGCGGCGGCCAGCGCCTCGCCGAACTCGGCGTCGGGGATGCCGAACACCGCGCAATCGGCGACGCCGGGCATGCCGTGCAACGCGGTCTCGATCTCGACCGGGTAGATGTTGACGCCGCCGCTGATCACCATGTCGGCCTGGCGGTCGACGATGAACAGGAAGCCGTCGTCGTCGAGGTAGCCGATGTCGCCCATGGTCTTCAGGCCGCCGACTTCCATGCGGGCGCGCGCCTCGGCGTTGCCGACGTAGCTGAAGTCGGGCGTGGCCGGCTGGTCGATGTAGATCAGGCCCGCTGCGCCGGGCGGCAACTCGCGACCCTCGTCGTCGAGGATCTTCAACGCGACGCCCGGCATCGGCGCGCCGGCCGAGCCGGGCTTGCGCAGCGCCTGCGCGCTCGTCAGCAGTGTCATGTAGCCCAGCTCGCTCGCGCCATAGCACTCGTTGATCACCGGGCCCCACCAGTCGATCATCGCGCGCTTCACGTCCGGCGGGCACGGGCTGCCGGTGGAGGACACGAAGCGCATCGAGCCGAGGTCATACCGGGCGCGCACCTCGGCCGGCAGCGCCAGCATGCGCACGTACATCGTCGGCACGAGATACGCATGCGTCAGGCGGTGCGCGTCGATCAGCCGCAGCGTGCGCTCGGCGTCGAAGCGCTCCTCGATGTAGAGCGTGCCGCCTTCCTGCGCGATGCCGAGCGCATAGCTGTTGGGTGCGCTGTGGTACCAGGGCGCGTTGAGCAGCGCGCGCATCTCCGGCTCGACGCCGTAGGCCATGTGCCGCATCGCCGTGGCCGCCTGGGCCTGCGCCGGCGTCATCGGCTGGCGCACGATGCCCTTCGGCCGACCGGTGGTGCCCGAGGTGTAGAACATCGCGCCGCGTGGGGCCGCGGGCGGCGTGTCGATCGGCCGGCCGGCATCGCGGTGGGGCTCCCAGGCCGGCGCGCCCGGCACGCTGCCGTGCGTCGTCCAGACCGTTGCGTGGGCCGCATCCAGTCCATCGAGACCGGCCAGCAGGGCCGCGTCGGCGAGGAACACCCTGGCGCCGGAGTCGGCGAGGATGAACCGCACCTCGTCGGTCTTGAAGTGCCAGTTCACCGGGCACCATTGCGCGCCCAGATGGCGCGCGGCGACCATGATCTCGATGGCCTCGGGGCTGTTGTACATCAGCATCGCGACGACGTCGCCTTCGCCGATGCCCGCCGAGCGCAGCGCCGCGGCCGAGCGCAGGACGCGCCGCTCGAAGTCCTCGGCGGCGATGGTCTGCTCCTTGAACACGATGGTGGGTCGCATGCCGCGGTCTCCTTGTCGGGTCGATCATGCCATCGAGGGCATCGCGTCGGGGCCTGCAGCAGAACCTCGCAGGCGGTACCCGGGCTAAGATGACTTCGACATCGACACCCGGATTGCCTGCGAGGGCGTGGCGCTGGAGTTGCCCGACCGCGCGGCGTCACGGCTGTGTACCTGCACTTCAAGCACTGAACCAAACGCGCCACCGAAGGAGAACGCACGAATGGCCGAAGATCGTCTGCCCCCCATCCCGCCGGCGCAGTGGAG
Source organism: Rhizobacter sp. (assembly GCA_043725365.1). GTDB lineage: Bacteria > Pseudomonadota > Gammaproteobacteria > Burkholderiales > Burkholderiaceae_C > LMDS01. The sequence goes on from JAYSLR010000324.1 coordinate 3,344, forward strand.
CGACGCGCAACGCCGCGTCGCCCGCGAGATCATCGATGGACCGCGCGGTGCGCTGCTCTCGCCGTTCGTGCCGATGCTGCGCAGCCCGGAGCTGACCGAGCATGCCCAGCGCATGGGGGAGTACCTTCGCTACCGCAGCGCGATCGGCCTGCGCCTGTCGGAGCTGGCGATCCTCGTGACCGCGCGGCAATGGTCGCAGCAGGTCGAGTGGGCGATCCATGTGCCGATCGCGCAGCGCGAGGGCATCTCGGCCGAGACCGTGACGGCGATTGCGCAAGGTCGGCGCCCGACGGGCATGAAGACCGACGAGGCTCTCGTGCATGACTTCTCGATCGAACTGCATCGCCATCGCGGCGTCAGCGACGGAACCTGGAACGACGCGGTCGCTGCGTTCGGCGAACACGGCGCGGTGGACCTCGTCGGCGTCAATGGCTACTACGCGTTGCTGTCGATGGTCATGAACGCAGCGCGGACACCCGCGCCCGCGTCGGACGTACCGCCGTTGCGCGACTTGTCGGGCTGAGCGCGCGCAGGCCGACGGCGATCGGGGAGGGCGCCGATCGCGCCGTGTTCAATCCGCCTCTTGCAAGGCGCCCAGCCGCGCGGCCGCTTCCTTCTTGCCCATCGTGCGCAGGGTCGCCAGCGCCACCAGGTGCTTGGCCTGAGGCCGGGCCTTGCCGCTTTCCCAGTTGTAGATCGACTGGCCCGACGCGCCGACCAGCATCCCGCACTCGCTTGCCGACAGCCCCAGCCGTTTGCGCTGCGAGGCGAGACCCGCGGCACGGAAGCGCAGCGACTGGGCCGGGGCGTCGTCCGCGACCGCCGCCTTCGGCTTCGCACTCGCCTTCGCGACGCGGCGCAATTGCTGCTCGAGCGCCTGGGCGCGCCGCTTCAGCGCGGCGATCTCCGCGCGGTGCGTGGTCACGGACTTCTTGAGGGCGGCGATCTCGCTGCGCACTTCCTTGCGGGCGACGCGGGCGATTTCTTCCTTGAGGATGGAGGCGATGTTCGGCATGACGCTATTGTGCAATGCCCCGGGGCGCCCGCCGGCGCCGGCTGGGAGGCGCGCCGCCGAACAGCCCTCGGGATTTGCCCTGAGCCGGGCCGCTTCCCTTCGAGCCTTGCGGGTCGGCACCTGCACCGGCGCGGGAAGCCGCACGCCGCACGCGCCCACGCGATGAATGGCAACATGGCGTCCCGCCGCCGTCCCGCCACGAGATTCCATGACCGATCTGTCGAGCTTTCCCGTCACCCGCCGGTGGCCTGCCCAGCACCCCGACCGTCTTCAGCTCTACTCGCTGCCCACGCCCAACGGCGTCAAGGTCTCGATCATGCTGGAAGAGATCGGACTGCCCTACGAGCCGCACCGAGTCGCGTTCGACACCCGCGACCAGATGTCGCCGGCGTTCCTGTCGCTGAGCCCGAACAACAAGATCCCGGCGATCCTGGACCCCGACGGTCCGGGGGGCCAGCCGTTCGGCCTGTTCGAATCGGGCGCGATCCTTCTGTATCTGGCCGAGAAGACCGGTCGGCTGCTACCGCAGGACCCGCGGGCGCGCTACGAGACGATCCAGTGGCTGATGTTCCAGATGAGCGGCATCGGGCCCATGTTCGGACAGGTCGGATTCTTCCACCGCTTCGCCGGCAAGGACTTCGAGGACAAGCGCCCGCGCGACCGCTATGTCGACGAATCGAAGCGCCTGCTGGCGGTGCTCGACCGGCGGCTCGACGGCCGCGCCTGGATCATGGGCGAGGACTGCACGATCGCCGACATCGCCACCTTTCCGTGGGTGCGCAACCTGATCGGCTTCTACGAGGCCGGCGACCTGGTGGGCATCCGCCAGTTCGGCAATGTCACGCGCGTCCTCGACGCGTTTCTTGCCCGGGCGGCGGTCGCCCGCGGCCTGCTGATCCCGCGCGCACCCACCACCGACGAGAAGGCCAGATCATGAGCATCCCCACCACCCGCCTGGGCCGCACCGGCCTGACCGTCTCGAAGCTCGCGCTGGGCACGATGACCTTCGGGCTGCAGACCGACGAGGCGGTGTCGCACCGCATCCTCGACCGTGCCGCCGAGGGCGGCATCAACTTCCTCGACACCGCGAACATCTACCCGCTCGGCGGCACCCTCGAGACCAACGGGCGCACCGAGGAGATCGTCGGCCGCTGGCTGCGCGCGCAGGGGCCCGGCGGGCGCGGCCGCTTCATCGTCGCGACCAAGGCGGTCGGCAAGATGGGGCCGCAGCCCTGGGACCAGGGCGCCTCGCGCAAGCACCTGCTGGAGGCAATCGATGCGTCGCTGGTGCGCCTGCAGACCGACCACGTCGACCTGTACCAGTTGCACTTCGACGACCGCACGACGCCGCTCGACGAGACCCTCGAGGCGCTCGACACGATCGTGCGATCGGGGCGGGCGCGCTACATCGGCGTCTCCAATTTCCTGGCCTACCGGCTCGCGCTCGCGCTCGGCCGCGCCGAGCTGCACAAGCTGACGAAATTCGTCTCGGTGCAGCCGCGCTACAGCCTGCTGTTCCGCGAGATCGAGCGCGAGCTGCTGCCGCTGGCGGGCGAAGAGGGCCTGGGCGTGATCCCGTACAACCCGCTGGCCGGCGGGCTGCTGACCGGCAAGTACCGTGGCGCGGACGCGCAGCGCGAGGAGAACACGCGCTTCACGCTCGGCACCTCGGCCACGATGTACCAGGACCGCTACTGGAACGAGCGCAGCTTCGCGACCGTCGCGCAACTCCACCAGCTCGCCAGCGAGGCCGGCGTCCCGCTCGCGACGCTGGCGGTCGCCTGGGTGATGGCGAACCCGCTGATCACCGCACCGCTGCTCGGCGCGAGCCGCCCGGAGCAGCTCGACGCGACGCTGGCAGCGGCGCAGTACAAGCTCGACGCGGACCTGAAGCGGCGCCTGGACGAGCTCACCGCCGAGTACCGCAAGGGCGACGCGCCACGCTGAATCGCCGCGCGCCGGTCGCCGCCGCGGCGTGGTTCAGCCCGGCGTGCCGGCGAGCTTGAACACCGACACCGTCTCGACCAGCCGCTGAGCCTGGCCGCGCAGGCTCTCGGCCGCGGCCGCGCTTTCCTCGACCAGCGCGGCGTTCTGCTGCGTCGTCTGGTCCATCTGCGAGACGGCCTGCCCGATCTGCGCGACGCCGTGGCTCTGCTCGCTGCTGGCGGCGCTGATCTCGGCCACGATGTCGGTGACGCGGCGGATCGACGCGACCACGTCGCGCATCGTCTCGCCGGCGCGGTCGACCAGGGCGCTGCCGTGCCCGGTGCGCTCGACGCTGGCCGCGATCAGCCCCTTGATTTCCTTGGCCGCCTCGGCGCTGCGCTGGGCCAGCGAACGGACTTCGGCGGCGACGACCGCGAAGCCGCGCCCCTGCTCACCGGCGCGGGCCGCCTCGACCGCGGCGTTCAGCGCCAGGATGTTGGTCTGGAACGCAATGCCGTCGATCACGCCGATGATGTCGGCGACCTTCTTCGAGCTGTCGTCGATGCCCTTCATCGTCTCGACGACCTGGCCCACGACCTCGCCGCCCTGCACCGCGATGGCCGACGCGCTGCGCGCCAGCTGGTTCGCCTGGCTCGCGTTGTCGGCGTTCTGGCGCACGGTCGCGCCGAGCTGCTCCATCGACGCCGCGGTCTGCTGCAGCGCCGAGGCCTGTTGCTCGGTGCGGCCGGACAGGTCGCTGTTGCCCTGCGAGATCTGCGCCGAGGCGCTCGCCACGCCCTCGGCGTTGCCGCGCACGTCGCCGACGATGAGCGCCAGGCGCGTCTTCATCTCGTGCAGCGCGCCCAGCAGCAGGCCGGTCTCGGTCTTGCCGTCGGCGCGGAATTCCATCGCCAGGTCGCCGCCCGCGACGCCGCGGGCGATCGCGACAGCCTCGCCGATCGGGCGCGTCACCGAGCGGATGATCCAGAACGCGAGCACGAACGCGAGCACGAACGCCGCACCGAGCAGCGAGACGATGGTCAGCTCGGCCTGCCTGACGGAGGCCGCGACCTTGGCGCCGGATTCCTTCATCAGGCCGTTCTGCAACGTGATCAGGTCTTCCAGGCGTGCCATGTAGGCGGCCTGCTTGGGCCGCAGGTCCAGCAGCAGCGCGTTCTTCGCCTCCTCGGAGCGGCTCGACTTGAGCAGTTCGATGACCACGTCGCGCGGCCTGCGGTACTCGGCGCGCGCCTGTTTCAGCCGGGCCAGAGCGGCCTTGCCGTCTTCGCCATCGATGGATTTCTCCAGGCGCTCCATGTTCGCGCTGGTGCGGGGGCCACTGGCCTCGATCACCGCGTACTGCGCCTTGATGTCGTCGGGGTCCGAGACGATGAAGAGGTTGCGCAGCGCCTGCGAGACCTCGTTGTTGACGGCCTTGATGTCGGTGGCGATCAGGACCTTCGCGTACCGGTCGTCCATGACTTCGGCAAAGCCATGCTGGATGGACCGGACGTTTAGCCAGGCGGCGGCGCCGAGCAGCGCGATCAGCGCGGCCATGGCCGCAAAGCCCAGGATCAGGCGGGTTCGGATCTTCAGGAGATTCAGGTTCATGGAGGAGTGCGGAAGGAAGGGGGCGGGGTCGGTCGACCTCCGGACTTCTTCGGCACCGCGCTCCCCGACTTGAGCCGCCGATGCGGCAGCGCCGGTCGCCCCGAGCCGGCCTCTCGCACGCTCAGGCGCCGGCGACGCGCCCGAGCCACTCGCGCAGCACGTTGCGCACGTCCGTGATGCCCTGGCTGGTCGGCATCCAGTCCAGTGCCGGCAGCTCGGTCTCCTGTGCCAGACCCATCGGCGCAGCCTCGATGCGGATGTCGGCGCCGGCCGCGGCCGCCTCGAAGGCGTGCAGCGCGCGCGGCATGTGCCAGCCGTG
>JAYSLR010000325.1:0-3404 GCA_043725365.1 Rhizobacter sp.
CGTTGCCGCCCAGAGGGACGGGCCTTCCGGCTCGCAGAGGTCGGGGCCGGCCGGAGGATCGATGCACTGTGTCTCGTGTCAGCATGACAACCTTCCCGAGGCCCGCTTCTGCGGTGCCTGCGGCAAGACCTTGTCGCTGGTCTGCGAGGCCTGTGCCCACGCCAACCCGCCGGCCAACCGCTACTGCGATGCCTGCGGCACGGCGCTGAAGGGGCGGGCGGCGGAGCAGCCGCGGTCGTATACGCCGGCGCACCTGGCGCAGAAGATCCTGACCACGCGATCCGCGCTCGAAGGCGAGCGCAAGCAGGTCACGGTGCTGTTCTGCGACCTGGCCAATTCCACCGAGCTGGCGCAACGCCTGGGCGCCGAGGCGATGCACGACACGCTCAACGCCTTCTTCGAGCTGGCGATGGCCGAGGTGCACCGCGTCGAGGGCACGATCAACCAGTTCCTCGGCGACGGCTTCATGGCCCTCTTCGGCGCGCCGCTGGCGCACGAGGACCACGTGCGCCGCGCGCTGCACTGCACGCTGGCCATCCGCCAGCGCCTGCAAGAGGCCGCCGTCGACACGAAGGCGCTGCTCGCGCCGGTGGGTGTACGCATGGGCCTGAACACCGGCTCGGTGGTGGTGGGGCGCATCGGCGACAACCTGCGCATGGACTACACCGCCGTCGGCGACACCACGAACATCGCGGCGCGGCTGCAGCAGCGCGCCGAGCCGGGCGGCATCTGCGTCAGCGAGGCGGTGCGCGCCGAAGGCCAAGCCTACTTCGAGTTCAGCGCGCTCGGCCCGCAGCTGCTCAAGGGCATCGCCCGGAAGGTCGAGCTGTTCGAGCTGGTGCGGGCGCGGGCCCGCGACGACGCCGCGTCGCAGCAGCGTGAGCTCGGCAACCTCGGCAACCTCGGGATCTCATCGCCGCTGGTCGGTCGCGACGCCGAGCTGACGGTGGTGAAGGCGGCACTGCATGCGCTGCAGGGCGGTCGCGGCGGCATCCTCGTGCTGCAGGGCGAGCCCGGCGTGGGCAAGTCGCGACTGATGGCCGAGACACGCCGCCTCTGGTCCGACGCTGGTGCGGGTCGGTGGCTGGAGGGACGCTCGCTGTCGTTCGGCCGGCACCTGAGCTATTGGCCCTTCATCCAGTTCCTGAAGGACTGCTTCGGCATCGCCGAAGACGATGGCGAGCAACGCAGCTGGGCCAAGCTCGAGCGCGGCCTCGAGCCCCTGTTCGGCGAGCGCACCGACGAGGTCCTTCCCTACCTGGCCACGGTGCTGGCGCTGCCCATCCCCGCCGCGCACGAAGAGCGCCTGAAGTACCTCGATGGCATGGGCCTGCGCCGCCAGGTTTTCCTCTGCTTTCGCCAGCTCGTCGAGCTGCTGGCCGAGCGCCAGCCGCTGGTGCTGGCGCTGGAGGACTGGCATTGGGCCGACCAGTCCTCAGTCGACCTCGCCGATCACCTGTTGCCGCTGACGCTGAGCGCGCCGGTGCTGCTGGTGTTCCCGACGCGCGACCATGCCGACGGTCCGATGCAGGGCGTGCGCCGCTTCGCCGCGCTGCACGCCGAGGCCCGACTCGACGACCTGAAGCTCGCGCCGCTGTCGTCGCAGCACAGCCTGACGCTGGTCAACAACCTGGCCGGCAGCCTCAACCTGCCCCAGGCTCTGTGCGAGAAGATCCTGCGCCGGACCGAGGGCAACCCCTTCTTCATGGAAGAGGTCATCCGCTCGCTGATCAGCGACGGCGCCCTGGTGCGCGACCCTTCGACGCACAGCTGGCAACTGGTGCGCAAGGTCGAACAGGTGCAGTTGCCCGACACGCTGCAGGGCCTGATCCTGGCGCGCATCGACCGCCTCGACGAAGAGGCCAAGCAGGCGTTGAAGCTGGCCTCGGTGATCGGCCGCAGCTTCTTCGACCGCGTGCTCGAGGCGCTGAGCGAGGCGCGCGGCCAGTTGCGCCAATGCCTCTCCGAGCTCGAGCAGGCCGAGCTCATCCGCGAGAAGCAGCGCCTGCCGGACCTGGAATACATCTTCAAGCACGCGCTGGTGCAGGAGGCGACCTACGGCAGCATCCTGGCCGAGAACCGGCGCGGCATCCACCAGCGCGTGGCCCAGGCGATCGAAACGCTGTTCCCGGACCGGCTCGACGAATTCGCGAGTCTCCTGGCGCACCACTACACCTGCGCCGAAGACTGGGAAAAGGCGCAGGCCTGGCTGTTCAAGGCCGGCGACCAGGCCGGCCGCATGGCCGCCGACACCGAGGCGCTGGAGCATCTGCGGCGTGCCGAGGCGGCCTACCTCAAGGCGCACGGTGCGAGGCTCGATCCGCTGCAGCGCAGCGCCCTGGCGCGCAAGGTCGGCGCGGCGTTGTTCGGCACCGGCCACTACGAAGCGGCGCACGAGCAGATGCGCCACGCGCTCGCCCACCTCGGCCTCAACTACCCATCGACGAAAGGCGGCGTGCGGCTCGCCGTCCTGCGCTACCTCGGCGCGCACCTGCTGCGCGCGCTGCGCGGGCGGCTGGGGCTGCCGGCGAAGCGCGGCATGGATCTGGCCGTCGCGACCGACATCTCGACCATCGTGCACATGATGGCCTGGACCGACTACTTCCTCGACAAGGAGCGCATGCTGCTCGACAGCCTGATCGAGCTGCATGCCGGCGAGTGCAGCGAACATGCCCTGGCCGAGGCACGCGGCCTGAGCGCCGTCGGCTTCGGCATGATGACCTTCGGCGCGCGCCGCCTGGCGCGCCGCTACCACCATCGCGCCCAAGCCGTGGCGCAGCGCTCGGCCAATCTGTCGGCGATCGCCTTCGCCGGCATGGCGCTGGCCTTCGTCGACTTCTACGACGGCCGCTGGGACGAGTTCGATGCGCGCATGGCCAGGGCGGCCTCCATGTACCGCGAGTCCGGTGACCTGCATCGCTGGGGCTCGCCGGCGATGATGGTGTCCTGGGTGCAGACGGCCCGCGGCGGGCTCGATCAGGCGCGCGCGCACATGACCGAGCTGGTACGGGTCGGCAAGGACGCCGCCGATCCGCAGATCAGCAGCTGGGGCGGGCAGGTGCTGGGCCGCGCCCTGCTCGCGCTCGGGCCGCTGGCCGAGGCCGAGGCGGTACTGCGTGAAGGCAGGAGAGTGGCGTTCGGCATCCATTCGCTCGACAACCTGCTGCACCTGCAGGCGATGCTCGTGTCGTGCCTAGTGCTCCAGGGTCGGCTCGACGAGTGCCCGCCGCTGCTCGACGAAGCGCACGCGATCATCAAGCGCGAGAAGATGAACCGCGACTTCGACAAGGTCGAAGTGCTGGTCGCCGACGCCGGCTATCGCCTGGCCCGGGTCGAGGCGCTGCAGGGCGAGGCCCGCGCGGCTGCTCTGCGCGAAGCGCAGCAGGCCTGCCGCACTGCCCTGG
>JAYSLR010000326.1:0-8682 GCA_043725365.1 Rhizobacter sp.
GACCATGCTGTTGCAGACAGTCCGTCCGAACATTGTTCAATCGATCCGCGCATTTCGCGTGGAGGATCTGATGCAGGCGGCGCAAGGCGCCGAGCAGCACTTCCTCTACGTGAACCTGACCGCGGCCCAGTCCAAGCAGGACGTGCTCGAAGCCATCGCGCAGGCGTTCCTGTTCCCGGCGCACTTCGGCAAGAATCTGGATGCGCTGTACGACTGCATGACCGACCTGGTCCACAAGTCGGGGGCGCAACCCGGCTTCGTGGTCGTGCTGGAGCAGTTGCCCGACAACCCACGCTTCGACCGCGAGGCACGCGAGCAGCTGCTCGACGTGTTCCGGGACGCCGCGGACTTCTGGGCGGAACGAAAAGTCCCCTTCAGGTGCTTCTATTCTTTTCAGTAGCCCGCTCCCAAGAACTCGGGTCATGGGAGCGGGCGACGGAAGTGGCCCCCAGCGTTGCGGACAAACCGGTCAAGCCGGCCGCAAAGAGCGCAGCAAACGCAAGTTTCGGCATGAACATGCCGATGATGAGCAGCGCATTCGATACGGCGATGTGGCTCAACGCGGCGTGAGCCGCGTTCAGGTCGCACCTGCGGCGTGAGCCGCGTTTAGAAGGCCCGTGCGGCGCATGCCGCACGCGGTGCCGGACTTTCTTCTTCGCCCTGCACAGCCCCGGCTGGGCAGGGCGTTGTCATTGCGGCGCGAGCGCGGCCGCGAGCGCCAGGTATTCGCCGACCGGCACCTCCTCGGCGCGCCGCTGCAGATCGAACGCGAACCCGCAGTGCCGTTCGTCCAGCCAGCGTCCGAGCGTGTGGCGCAGCAGCTTGCGGCGCTGCGAGAACGCGACGCGCACGAGCTCCTCCAGCAGCCCGGCATCGACCGCCTGCGCGGGCACCCGCGGCCGCATGCGCACGACCGCCGAATCGACGCGCGGCGGCGGATCGAACGATCCGGGCGGCACGTCGAGCACCGATTCGATGTCGTAGCGCCATTGCAGCATCACGCTCAGCCGGCCGTAGTCCTTGTTGCCGGGCGCCGCCGCCATGCGGGCCACGACCTCCTTCTGCAGCATGAAGTGCTGATCGACGATGTGTTCGGCGGCTCCGAGCAGGTGGAACAGGATCGGCGTCGAGATGTTGTACGGCAGGTTGCCGACGACGCGCAGCCGCTGTCCGCGGCGCTGCGCCAGCGCCGCGAAGTCGACCTGCAGCACGTCGGACTCGACGACATCGAGTTCGGGCCGGCGCCGCAGCCGCGCCGCCAGATCGCGATCGAGCTCGATCACGGTGAGCTTCGCACCGCGCGCCACCAGCGCATCGGTCATCGCACCCAGCCCCGGCCCGATCTCGACCAGCGCGTCGCCCGGCTTCGGGTCGATCGCGTCGACGATCGCGTCGATCACGGCGCCGTCGGTCAGGAAGTGCTGACCGAAGCGCTTGCGCGCGATGTGCTTCACGGCGCCTACTGCGGCGCGTCGCGCAGCTCGACGTAGGCGCGACCGCGCAGGTCGCGAATCCAGTCGAGGTAGGCGCTCTCGAACTTCTGCTCGCGCAGCACGTTGCGCGCCTGCTCGCGCTGCTGCTTCGCATCGAGCATGACCTCGCGTCGCTCGAGCACCTGGATCAGGTGCACGCCGAAGCGCGAGATCACCGGGTCGGAGATGCCGTTGATCGGCAGGCCGTTCATCGCCTCCTCGAACTCGGGCACGAAGGTCCCGGGGGCGGTCCAGCCGAGGTCGCCGCCGATCGCCGCGGTCGAGTCCTCGGAGTTCTCGCGCGCGAGCGCCTCGAACGACTTCGTGCCGGCCAGGATCTGGCGCTTGAACCCGGCCAGGCGCCGTTCGGCCGCCTCGGCCGACAGCTGCGAGGAAACGCGCAGCAGGATGTGCCGGGCATGCGTCTGCTGCACCGAGAAGGCGGCGCCCTCGGTGCGCGCCAGCAGCTTGAGCACATGGAAGCCGGCGCCGCTCTTCAGCAAGGTCGGCGCAACCTCGCCGGGCTTCAGCGAACTCACGGCATTGACGAAGAGGTCCGGCAGCCGGTCCGCCGGGCGCAGCCCGATCGCTCCCCCCTGCGCCTTGTTGGCGTCTTCGGAGACCTCGCGCGCCACCGCGGCGAAGTCCTCGCCGCCCTTCACACGCGCCAGCGCGGCTTCGGCGCGGGCGCGGCGCTGCGCGACCTGTTCCGGTGTCGCACCGTCGGGCACGCTGACCAGGACCTGCGCAATGTCGAGCTGGATCGCCTTGCCGCTCGCCGCCCGGCGCTGCTCGAGCAGCGCGTCGATCTCGGCGTCGGAGACGCGGATGCGCTGGTTGACCTCGCGCTCGCGCACGCGCTCGACCAGCAACTGGTCCTTCACGTTGTTGCGGAAGGTGCTGTAGGCCAGGCCCTGCTGCTGCAGGCGCGCGCGCAGCTGCGCCATCGTCAGCTGATTCTGGACCGCGACGTTGCCCACCGCGCGGTCGATTTCGGCCTCGTCGATCTTCGGGCCGGTCTCGCGCGCGTTCGTGACCTGCACGCGTTCGTCGATGAGCGCGTCGAGCACCTTCTTGCGCAGCTCGGCCGGCGGCGGCAGCGCCGCGTTGCTGCGCGCCGCGTCTTCGCGGATGCGCGCGATGCGCTGCTGCAATTCGCCGTTGGTGACGAGTTCCTGGTTGACGACGGCGACGATGTAGTCGGCCGTCTTCTCGGCGGGCGGCGGGCGCGTCTGCGCGGGCGCGAGCGGCGTGACCAGCCCCAGAACAAGCAGGTACACGATGCGGCCGAGAGCGCCGACGGAACGGCGGCGGGAGAACAACGATTCAGTCATAGGCACTCGACGCTGGAGCCACGGCGCGTCCTTCGCGCAGCAGCTTGTATCCGGGGATATTGTCCTTCAAGACCTGGAGCGGGTTGCTTCCGAGTCGCGACAGGCCGACGAGTTCCAGTTGAAACAGCAATCGTGTCGTCGCCTCCGACAGGCCGGTGGACTGGCGCGTCGCGACGACACGCCCGATCCAGCAGCCCGCGTCGTACTCCACACCGACGATCGCATCGACGATGCGGCGTTCCATCGTGCTGTAGTTGACGCGGCCCACACCATACCAGCTGCCGTTGCAGCCGCCGCCCTCGCTGCCACCGGTGGCGCGCGCCTCGTTCGGGGTGCTGCCGTACAGCGGCCACTGCCAGCCGAGCTCGACCTGCTCGCTCAGGCCGCGCGTCAACCGGTAGGTTGCGCTGAGCGTGCGGAACGGCCCCGGCGAATAGCGCACGCCGATGATCGAGCGCGACACCCGGTTGCTGTCGGGGCTGTACTGCACCGAGGAGTCGAGCGTCCACGACGGGATCACGGTCGTCGATGCGAGCAGCAGCAGGTCCGAGAAGCGCCGCGTCAGCGGTTGCCCGTCGGGTGTGATGAGCTGGTCGCGCAGCAGGTAGCGCTGCGCCACGCCCAGGCGCAGCTGTTCGGCGCCGCTGTCGGGGTCGATGAAGCGCGTCGTCACGCCGGCGGTCACCTGGTGCGAGTCGGAGACGCGATCCACGCCCGAGAACGCGTTCTCGGTGAAGATCGAATCGAAGTTGAAGTCCTTCGCGTAGGCATCGAAGTTCGGCAGGCCGCTCTGGTCGCGGTACGGCGTGTCGACGTACAGCAGGCGCGGCTCCAGCGTCTGGCGCACCGCCTTGCCGAAGAAGGTGGTGTCGCGCTCGAACACCCAGGCGCTGTCCAGGCTCAGCGTGGGGATCACGCGCGCGCCGTTCGCGGCCGGGTTCGCGGCGCCGATCGGCTGGGCGATCGAATACGACGCGGCGTTGAACGCCAGCTTCGGCGTCAACGTCCAGCCCGGCGTGACGTACGGCCAGGCGACGCTGCCCAGCGCATGCAGCCGGTCGCCGGTGGCGCGCGGCAGCAGCGAGGCATTCACCGGGTCGGTGAAGCGGTTGAATTCGGTCTCGAAGCCGAACTCGAAGCCCGCGCCGATGCGCCCGCTGTAACGCGCGCCGATCTGCGGTGCACGTTCGTACGGGGCCTCGATGCGGCTGGCCGGATCGACGGTCTGGAGCACCTGCCATTTCTGCACACGGGCATAGGTGGTCCAGTCGCCGAACGGTCGGCTGATCTGAAAGTCCGACGCGAGCAGGCGCGGCGTCGGGCTGGCCGAGACGTCGCTGGGGAAGTCCTTCCAGTAGTCGTCGTCGGAGACCCGCATCACCTGCATCTTCAGCAAGGTGTTGTCGCCGAAGTCGCTCTCGTGGTTGGCGGCGAGCGAATAGCGCTCGGAGCCGGTGACGCGGTCGTTCGGCATCAGGTTGAGCTTCACCTGGCCGTTGTAGTCCGGCTCCAGGTACCGGAACTCGGTCTCCAGCGAAGCGCCGCGGCGCGTGCTGATCCCGGGCGTGAAGGTCGCGTCGCGGTTCGGCGCGATGTTCCAGTAGTAGGGAATGGAGAACTGGAAACCGCTCTTCGAATCCAGCCCCATGCTCGGCGGCAGCCAGCCCGACTTGCGCTCGTCGGTGAGCGGGAAGCTCAGGCGCGGCGCGGCCAGGATCGGCACCCCGTAGAAGCGCAGCACGCCGCCCTCGGCGACGCCTTCGTTGGTCGCGAAATCCAGGTGCACCTTGTCGGTCGTCAGCAGCCAGGCCGGGCCGCCCGAGCCGTCGGCCGGGCAGCTCGTGTAGGTGGCCGCGGTCGCGACCGCGCGGTCCTCGTCGAGAAAGTCGATGCGCTGCGCCACACCGCCGCCGCCGGTGCGCGCGAAGTGGTAGGCCGGCTTCAGGAAGAAGCCCTCGAAGCGCTGCACCTTCAGCTGCAGCTCCGGGCCGCTGTAGACATTGCCGTCGCGGCTGATGCGCACGTTGCCGCTGGCCGTCGCGAGGTCGTCGGCCTGCTCGTAGCGCAGCCGGTCGGCGCGGATCACGGTGCCGCCGCGGCGGAACTCGGCGTTGCCCTCGGCGACGGCGTCCAGGTCCGGGCTGCCGGAGACGGTCTGCGCCTTCATGAGGATCGGCAACCGGCGCGCCGCGTCGCCGCGCGGGGCCGGCCGCAGCACCTGCGACGCTCGCAGCTCGATCGGCTCGTCGGGGCCGCTGACCTGCGCGCACACCGAGCCCGCGAGCAGCGCGGTCAGCGATGCAGCGAGTGGCGTCAGGAGCGGGCGCGCCGCACGGGGTCGAGGAAGGAGCACCAGACGTGATGACCGAGAGCTGTGGGCGAAGACGCCGAACGGTGCGGCCCGGATGCGACGTTGCGGCGTCACCGGGCCTGCCCGGGGCAGTGTGGTTTGTAGAATCGATTATCCACGAGGCCCCACCCGAAGGACCGCTTGAGCACCCCGAATTCCCCCGACACGATCGCCTGGTCCGATCCGGCGCGCCGCGAGGCCTTCGAGGCCTGGCTCGACGGGGTCGCCGCGACCCACGCACTGCAGCCCGGCGGCCTGCGCGCCGCGTCGAGCGACGCCAGTTTCCGGCGCTACTTCCGCATCGACGCGGCCGATGGCGGCGGCAGTTTCATCGTGATGGACGCCCCGCCGCCGCTCGAGGACGTGCGCCCGTTCATCCAGGTGGCCGGCTTGCTGCACGCGGCCGGCCTGAGCGCACCGCGCGTGCTCGAACAGGATGTCGCGCACGGCTTCCTGCTGCTCACCGACCTCGGCGCGCAGCTTTACCTCGCCGCGCTGCACGAGGCCGTGGCACGCGACGACACCTTGCAGTGCAACGCGCTGATGCGCGACGCGACGCGCGCGCTGATCCGCTGGCAGACGCACGGCGATGCCGGCGCGCTGCCGCCCTACGACGACGCGCTGCTGCGGCGCGAGCTCGCGCTGTTCCCCGACTGGTGCGTGACGCGCGAGTGCGGTGTGGTCTGGTCCGGCGACGAGCAGCAGCAGTGGCACGACGCCTGCGAGTTGCTGCTGCGCAGCGCGCTCGCGCAGCCCGTGGTCGCGGTGCACCGCGACTACATGCCGCGCAACCTGATGGTGCTCGAGGGCGACGCCAACCCCGGCATCCTCGACTTCCAGGACGCGGTGCGCGGCCCGATCACCTACGACCTCGCCTGCCTGCTGCGCGATGCGTTCATCTCCTGGGACGAGGAGCAGGAGCTCGACTGGGCCGTTCGCTACTGGGAGGCCGCGCGCAAGGCCGGCCTGCCGGTGCCGGACGACTTCGGCGAGTTCTGGCGTCAGGTCGAGTGGATGGGCCTGCAGCGCCACCTGAAGGTGCTGGGCATCTTCTGCCGCCTGAAACACCGCGACGCGAAGCCGAAGTACAGCGAGGACCTGCCGCGCTTCTTCAACTACGCGCACAAGGTGGCGGCGCGCTACAACGCGCTGCGGCCGCTGTCGCGCCTGCTCGAGCCGCTGATGGGCGCGCAGCGCGTCGAGGGCTTCTACTAGGAGCACCCCAAGGACGCCGCCTTGCGGCGCCCGTCCCCCGCGGGGATCAAGCAAAGTGGCAAAGCCACATTTGCCTGAGAACGACCGGGCGGCGCGGCGCGCTACGGCGCCAACGCCAGCGAGGCCTGCACCGGCGCGCGTCTGCCGATCCGCTGCGTCTCGCAGCCGGCCGCGAGCAGCCACGGATCGTGTTCCTCGCCGCCGAAGGTCTTGACCAGGAAGTCGACGAACACGCGCGTACGCGCCGGCACGTGCTTGCGCGTGGGCATGCCGGCGTACAGCGTGGTCGTGAACAGGTGCCATTGCGGCAGCACGCGCTCCAGCGCGTTCTCGAGCAGCGCGTCCTCGGCGACGAACGACGGCAGCCCGGTGATGCCCAGCCCGGCCAGCGCCGCGGCGTACATCGTGTCGGTGTGGATCGTGCTCAACCCCGAGCGCTTGGGGCTGAGCGTGACCGACTCGCCCGGCTCCTCGTCGTCGCCGCCGGCGCCCGTGTGAAGCGTCAGTTCACGCAGGAACGGCGGCACCATGGTTTCGTGCCCGTCCAGGTCCTTCGGGTGCTGCGGGCGGCCGCGCCGGTCGAGGTATTCGGGCGCCGCACACAGGATCACCTCGGAGCGCGCGAGCCGCCGTGCGACGAAGTTGCCGTCCAGCGGGCGCCGGCCTTCGGTCAGGATGCTGACATCGAAGTTCTCGTCGACCGTCTCGACCGGCCCCGGCACCGAGAGCTCGAGCGAGACGCGCGGGTAGAGCGCGCGAAACTTCGGCAGGTGCTTGGCGATCTGGTGCACCGCGAAGGCCGGCGGGCACAGCACGCGCAGGTGCCCGCGCGGCTCGGCGGTCGACGCGGTCGCGAGCGCCTCGGCCTCCTCGACCTCGGTCAGGATGTGGCGAACGCGCTCCAGGTACAGCTCGCCGGTGTCGGTGAGCGACAGCCGGCGCGTCGTGCGGTTGATCAGCCGCGAGCCGAGGTGCTCCTCCAGGTCGGCGACGAGCCGGGTCACGACCGCCGGCGACAGGTTCAGTTCACGCGCCGCGCGGGCAAAGCTGCCTTCGTCGACGACCCGCGAGAACACCCGCATCGAATGCAGTCGGTCCATTTTTCAAGCCCTGTCTTTGTTTCTCTTTCAGCAATGCGCAATTGAACCATACGCTGTTTATTGATGCTTCGGCAATGCCTACAGTTCAGCCATCGATGAGGAAGGCCTCACCGAGCTGGGACAAGACGGTACCGAACAACAAACGCCGCCCTGACCGGAAACATCGAAGACATTGCACGAAGGACACCCTCATGAACAGCAAGTTTCTCTACGCCGCCACCGTGGCCGTCTCCCTGATCAGCACGCTGGCGATGGCCGACGAGGCGCCGGCGACGCGCGCCCAGGTCAGGGCCGAGTTGCGCCAGGCGGTCGTCGACGGCACGTTGCAGCGCAGCGACTACAGCGCCGATTCGTATCGCAGCGTCGGCAGCGCATCGACGGCGACGCGCGCGCAGGTCGGCGTCGAGCTGGCGCAGGCCAAGGCGGCGCGCGCCCGGCTGGTCGGCCCGGACGCCAACCGGACCTACAACCCGTACGGCACGCAGGTTTTCGAGGCCTCGACACTGGCACGTTCGGACGTGAAGGACGAAGTCCGCACGGCCATCGCGAACGGCACGCTGCAGCGCACCGACTACGACTACGACAGCGCGCTGGTCGCCCGCCGCGCCAACGCCCAGGCCGCCTCGGCCTTGTTCGCCCAGCGTGTGAAGGCGAAGTTCTCGCACAACGCCAGCTGAGCCGGCGCATCAACCCCTGTCAAGGCCGCCCTCGGGCGGCCTTTCTCTTGCCCGGCGAGAATAGGCGGCTGATGTTCACCTTCTTCGAGACCCGCATCCGCCCGACCGCGCCGCCGCCCGGCGCCCCGCCCCCCGGCCTGCTCGCCTTCTACTGGCACTTCATCCGGCAGACGCGCGGCCTGTACCTCGCGATGTTCGCCACCGGCCTGGGCGTGGCGCTGATCGACACGCTGATCCCGGTGTTCATCGGCAAGCTCGTCACGCTGATGCAGGCACCGGACCGCGCCGCCGCATTCGCCGCCGCGACGCCGGCGCTGCTCGCGATGGTCGCGACCGTGTTGATCGGCCGCCCGGCGGCGCTGCTCGCCGACAGCCTGGTGCGCAACAACGCGGTGGTGCCGGGCGTCACGAGCCTGATTCGCTGGCAAAGCCACTGCATGTGGTGCGGCAGAGCTGGCCCTTCTTCCAGAACGACTTCGCGGGCCGCATTGCGAACCGCGTGATGCAAACGAGCAATGCGGTGCGCGAGTGCGT
>JAYSLR010000327.1:0-3227 GCA_043725365.1 Rhizobacter sp.
CGCGATCAGCCGGTAGCCGACTTCCAGGCCGAGCGTGTCGACCGGCATCAGGTCGTCCCAGGTCGCCTCGGGGTTGGCCTGCGCGACCTCCGCCGGGCGCTGTGTCGGCGCCTCGGCGGCGCGTTTGTCGCGCCGGTTCATCCACCACGAGGCGTAGCCGAAGCCGGACGCGAGCAGCAGGAACACGACGTTCGGCATGCCCGGGATCACGCCCAGCAGCGCGATCACGCCGGCGGTGATGCCCAGCGTCTTCGGCGAGTTGAAGACCTGCCGGGCGATCTGGCTGCCGACGTCCTCGTTCTTGCCGACGCGCGACACGACCATCGCCGCGGCCACCGAGATCAGCAGCGCCGGGATCTGCGCCACCAGCGCGTCGCCGACTGCCAGCAGGATGTAGCTGTTCGCGGCCTGCGAGGCGGAGAGGTCGTGCTGCGCGACGCCGATCACGAAGCCGCCGATGATGTTGATGAACAGGATCAGCAGGCCCGCCATCGCGTCGCCGCGCACGTACTTGCTGGCACCGTCCATCGAGCCGAAGAATTCCGCCTCCTCGCCGACCTCGGCGCGGCGGCGCTTGGCCTCCTTGTCGTCGATCAAACCCGCGTTCAGATCCGCGTCGATCGCCATCTGCTTGCCCGGCATCGCATCCAGCGTGAAGCGCGCGCCGACCTCGGCGATGCGCTCCGCGCCCTTCGTGACGACGATGAAGTTGATCACCACCAGGATCGCGAACACGATCAGCCCGACCGCGAAGTTGCCGCCGATCAGGAAGTGGCCGAACGATTCGATCACCGCACCCGCCGCACCGGCGCCGGTGTGGCCCTCGAGCAGCACGACACGGGTCGACGCGACGTTCAGCGACAGCCGCAGCAGTGTCGTCAGCAGGATGACGGAGGGGAACGCCGCGAAGTCGAGCGGCTTGACCATGTAGGCCGCGACCATCATCACCATCAGCGCCATCGCGATGTTGAAGGTGAACAGCAGGTCCAGCGCGAAGGCGGGGAGCGGCAGCACCATCATCGCCAGGATCATCACGACCACCAGCGGCGCGGCCATCGAGCGGATCGCCTTGGCGTTGGGGCCGAGCCAGGCCTGGAACTGCGCGAGCATCGGGTTCATTCGTAGCTTTCCATGTCGGGAACGGGCGTGTGGTGCGGGTCGAGCTCGGGCGGCACGGCCAGCTCGGGCAGCGGGTTGGGCATCGCGACGCGGCCGCTGAGCGCGGCGCGCAGCTGGTAGACGTAGGCCAGCACCTGCGCGACGGCGGCGAACAGCGCCGCCGGGATCTCGCGGTCGAGCTCGGCGTGGGCGTACAGCGCGCGCGCCAGGGCTGGCGCCTGCAGCACCGGCACCTTGGAATCTTTCGCGAGGTCGCGGATCTTCAGCGCCAGCAGGTCGGCGCCCTTCGCGACGACGCGCGGCGCGCCCATCTTCCGGTCGTCGTACTTCAACGCGACCGCGTAGTGGGTCGGGTTCATCACGACCAGGTCGGCCTGGGGCACCGCGCTGAGCATGCGGCGCTTCACCATCTCGCGCATGCGCGCCTTGACCTTGGCCTTGACCTCCTGGTTGCCCTCGATCTCCCTGTGCTCCTGCTTCACCTCCTGGTGGCTCATCTTCATGCGCTCGGCGTGGCGGTGCAGCTGCCAGGGCACGTCGATCAGCGCGAAGAGGGCGAGTGCCAGCAGCAGCAGCCCCAGGCCACCGAGCATGGCCTGCGCGGCGCGCGCGATCGCCGTCGGCAGCGGCAGCGCGAGCAGCCCCGCGAACTCGTCGAGGTGGGCCCGGAAGAACAGCGCGCCGATGCCGCCGAGGATCAGCGCGAGCAGGCTGGCCTTCAGCGCGTCGACCAGCTTGTCCTTCGAGACGATGCCGACCACCCCGGTGAGCGGATTCAGCTTGCCGAAGTTGGGCAGCAGCGGCTTGAGCGTCCAGTTCCAGCCGCCGATCGCGAGCGTCGCGCCGACGCCGGCGGCCATCATCGCGAAGCCGGCCGGCAGCACGACCCAGAGCATCCGGATCGTCATCTCGCCGAGGCGCTCGCCCATGAAGTCGGGGTTGCGCACGGCACCGCCGTCGAAGCGCAGGCCCTGGCTCAGCGTCTGCCGCAGCCAGTCCACCAGCTGCGGCGCGAACGCGACCAGCAGCGCACCGCCGGCGGCGATGGCGACGAAATGGCCCCAGTCGCGCGAGCGCACGACCTGGCCGTCCTCGCGCGCCTTGCTCAGTTTGCGGGGTGTGGCGGGTAGCGTGCGATCCTGGGAGCTTGATTCGGCCATGGCGGAGCGCCGGTGAATGGCGCTTCGTCATTGTTCCGGGGGCGACCCGGAACTTGAGCCGGATAAGAGGGGTGAAGCCCGGCCACTTCGCGCCCCGCCCTCGGGGCCGTCCTCGATTCAGGCGAGCGAGAAGCGGTTGCGCCCTTGCTGCTTGGCCCGGTACAGCGCCGCGTCGGCGAGCGCCAGCAGGTCGGAGGCGGACGGGTCGCCGCCGCGGTAGATCGTGACGCCCAGGCTGACGGTGACGGCCAGCAGCTTGCCCTCGATCTCGATGCGCGGGCGCACGCAGGCGACGACCTTCTCGGCCACGCGGCCGAGCTCGAGCACGCCGTCGATCCCTTCGAGCACGATCACGAATTCGTCGCCGGAGAGGCGCGCGACCAGGTCGGTGGCGCGGATGCTGGCCGTGAGGCGACGCCCGACCTCGCACAGCACGGCGTCGCCGCCGGCGTGGCCGTGCGCGTCGTTGACGGCCTTGAAATGGTCGATGTCGAGGAACATCACCGCCATCGGCCGCATCGTGCGGCGCGTGCGCAACATGGCGCCGCGCAGCGTCTCGTCGAACTGGCGCCGGTTCGGCAGGCCGGTGAGCATGTCCACGCGCGTCAGCAGCTCGAGCTGCCGCTGCGTCTCGCGCAGCTCGGTCACGTCGAAGGTCAGCGCATAGAAGCCCTTCACCTCGCCGTTCGGACCGACGTCCGGCACGTAATTCGACTGGAGATGGCTGGTCCGGCCGCCGACCTCCTCGGTGTAGACGAACGAGCGTTTCTCGCCGCGCAGCGCCGCCTCGACGTGCGGCGCGAGCCTGGCGTAGGTGGCCTCGCCCCGGGTCTCGAGCATCGTGCGGCCCAGCGTCGCGACCACGTCGGTGCCGAATTCGCGCTGGATGTGGGCGTTCAGGAAGCGGTAGCGCTGCTCCCGGTCGATGTAGGCGATCAGCGCCGGCAC
>JAYSLR010000328.1:0-4657 GCA_043725365.1 Rhizobacter sp.
CGCCGCGGCCACGCACCGACCCACCGCGTGCTGTGGCTGGTCTACGCACCGCTGCTGGTGCCGCAGATCGCCTTTCTCTACGGCTTTCAGGTCGTGCTGGTGAAGCTGGGTCTGGACGGCCGCTGGCTCGCCGTGGCCTGGGCCCACCTCGTCTTCGTCCTGCCGTACGCGTTTCTCTCGTTGGCCGACCCCTGGCGCGCGCTCGACCCGCGCTACGCCCGCAGCGCGGCGGCCTTGGGCGTGTCGCCGTGGCAGGTGCTGTGCCGCGTGCGCCTGCCGATGCTGCTCAAGCCCTTGCTGCTCGCGTTCGCGATCGGCTGCGCGGTGAGCGTGGGCCAGTACCTGCCGACGCTGTTCGCCGGTGCCGGCCGGGTGGCGACGCTGACGACCGAAGCGGTCACGCTGTCGTCGGGTGCGGACCCGCGCATCATGGGTGTCTATGCCTTGCTGCAGGCCGGCATTCCGTTGCTGGTCTACGGCGCGGCATTGATGCTGCCGGCGGTGCTGTACCGGCGCCGCAAGGGCATGGCATGACGAACGGCACGGCGCAGGCCCTGAGCATTCGCGATGTGTGCATCGCGCTGCCCGGCCGCGAACTGATCCGGCACCTGTTGATCGATGTCGCCGCGGGTCAGGTGGTGACGGTGATGGGCGCCAGCGGCTCCGGCAAGTCGAGCCTGCTGGCCTGGATCGGTGGCTTCCTCCAGGCGCCGTTCGTGGCCACCGGCGATGTGTCGATCGGCACACGGCTCCTGAACGACGAACCGCCTCACGCGCGCCGCGCCGGCATCCTGTTCCAGGACGACCTGTTGTTCCCGCACCTGTCGGTGGCGGGCAACCTGCTGTTCGGCGTGCCGGCTTCGGTGCGCTCGCGCGGGGCGCGGCGCCGTGCGGTTGACGAGGCGCTTTCGGAGGCGGGCCTCGCCGGCTACGGCGAGCGCGACCCCGCGACCTTGTCCGGTGGCCAACGGGCGCGCGTGGCGCTGCTGCGCACGCTGCTGTCGGAGCCACGGTTGCTGTTGCTCGACGAGCCCTTCGGCAAGCTCGACGCGGCGCTGCGAGAGGAGTTCCGGCGCTTCGTGTTCGAGCACGTGCAGCGGCTCGGCCTGCCGACGCTGATGGTGACCCACGACGCGGCCGACGCAGAGGCTGCTGCCGGGCCGGTGGTGGTGCTCAAATGACGCGCGACACGACGGACATCCGGCAGCGACTCGCCGCCGCGCTGGCACAGGCACGCGTGCACTGGGCCGTCGCCGAGCTCGAGCTGCTGCCCGACAGCGGCTTGGCCCACACCCACGTGAGCCTCGTCGGCCACGGCGCGCTGGCGCGCATCCCGAAGCAGAGCCAGATCGGCCTCGCGCCAGCGGCGAACCTGGCCCACCAGGCTGCCTGCTTCGAGCGTGCCGCCAGCAGCGGCCACACGCCGGCGCTGCTCGGCGTGCTAGCACCTTCTGCCGAGTTGCCGCGCGGCGCCTTGATCGTCGAAGAAGTCATCGGGCGCACGGCGCGGTTGCCGCAGGACATGACCGCCGTCGTGACCGCGCTGGCGCGCATCCACCAACTGCCCTTGCCGGCGCAGGAGGCGCGCGCGCCGTTGACCTCGGCCGCCGATCCCCTGCGCGACCTGCTGGCCGAGATCGAGGCGCAGGCGGCGCACCTGGACGCCGCCCAGATCGACCCGATCACGCGGCGCTGCATCGAGCCCGAGATCGAGCGCTTGCGAACGCTGTGCGTGCAGCCGTCGCGTCCACCCCGGTGCCTGATCTCGTTCGATGCGCACCCGGGCAACTTCAGGGTCCGCGCCGATGGGCGCGCGGTGCTGGTCGATCTGGAGAAATGCCGCTACAGCCACGCGCCGCTCGATCTGGCCCACGCGACGCTCTACACCTCGACCACGTGGGATGCGACGAGCAGCGCCGTGCCCAGCGTCGACGAGGTGGCGGGTGCCTACGCCGACTGGTCGCGCGAGATGGGCCCGTCGGCAGTCGCTTGGAACGACTGGCATCTGCCGCTGCGGCGCGCGATGTGGCTGTGGTCGATCACCTGGTGCGCCAAGTGGCGGGTCGCGTCGCGCGCCGCGAGCGCCGCGACCGTCGAGGGCGAAGACTGGTCGACCGAGCTAAGCGAACCGGCACTGATCGCGCACGTTCGCGGCCGGGTCGATGACTACCTGAGCGCGCCGGTCGTCGAGCGGGTGCTGGACGAGATCGACGCGCTCGGGCAGACCTTGCAAACCACGGTCTTGCAGGACGCGGTCATCATCGGACCGCACCGCCAATGATCGATCGCCAAACCACCGCCCAGATCCGCCCGGTTCTCGAAAGCCTGGCGCGCCAGCTCGTGCGGCGCGGTATCGGTGCCGATGCATTGACCTTCGCGGGGCTGGCGGTGGGCTGGGCTGCCGCGATCGCGATCGCCGTGCACGCCTTCTGGCTCGGTGCCGCGCTGGTGCTCGTCTCCCGGCTCCTCGACGGCCTCGATGGCGCGGTCGCGCGCGCCACCATGCCGACCGACCGCGGCGGCTTTCTCGACATCAGCCTCGACTTCCTGTTCTACCCGGCGATCCCGCTCGCGTTCGCGATCGCGGACCCGGCCGCCAACGCGCTGGCGGCCGCCGTGCTGCTGGCCGCGTTCGTCGGCACCGGCACCTGTTTCCTGGCGTTCGCGACGATCGCCGCCAAGCGCGGGCTGACCAGCGTCGACTATCCGGACAAGTCGTTCTACTTTCTCGGTGGCCTGACCGAGGCCACCGAAACGCTCGCGTTCTTCATCGCGATGTGCATCTGGCCGCAGCACTTTGCGGCATTCGCCTGGCTGTTCGCCGCGATGTGCGCGGTGACGATCGTGACCCGCATCTACTGGGGCTGGCAGGCGTTCCGGCCGGAACCCGAACAAGATACCGAGCCATGAGTTCAGGCAAGCGTTGGGGCCTGCTGGCCGTGCTGGTGGTGGCGGTTATCGCGTTCTTCGCGCTCGGGTTGCAGCACTACCTGAGCCTCGAGTACATCAAGAGCCAGCAAGGCCAGCTCGAGGCCTGGCGGGCCGCCAACCCGCTCGTGGCGGGGCTGACCTTCTTCGGCGTCTACATCGCCGTGACGGCGCTCTCGCTGCCGGGTGCGACCATCCTGACACTGGCGGCCGGCGCGATCTTCGGGCTGGCATGGGGCAGCCTGATCGCCTCGTTCGCGGCCTCGATCGGCGCGACGCTGGCGTTCCTGATGTCGAGGGTCGTGTTGCGCGACTGGGTGCAGGCGCGCTTCGGCGAACGGCTGGCCGCGATCAACGACGGTGTTCGCAATGACGGCGCCTCCTACCTCTTCACCTTGCGCGTCGTGCCGCTGTTCCCGTTCTTCCTCATCAACCTCGCGATGGGCCTGACCCGTATCCGGGTGCTGACGTACTACTGGGTCAGCCAGATCGGCATGCTGCTGGGCACGGTCGTCTACGTCAACGCCGGCACCCAGCTCGCGCGCATCGACAAGCTCGCCGACGTGGCGTCGCCCGGCCTGCTCGCGTCGCTGGCGCTGCTCGGCCTGTTCCCGTTGCTCGCGAAGAAAGGCATCGACCTGTTCCGGGCGCGAAAGGCGACGCGCCGCTGGAAGAAGCCGGCCCGCTTCGATCGCAACCTGGTGGTGATCGGCGCCGGCTCGGCCGGGCTGGTCTGTGCCTACATTGCCGCCGCCGTCAAGGCGAAGGTGACGCTGGTCGAAAAACACCGGCTCGGCGGCGACTGCCTGTACACCGGCTGCGTGCCGTCGAAGGCCTTGATTCGGTCTGCCAGATTCCTGTCTCTCGTGAAGCGGGCAGGTGAGTTCGGCATGCGCTCGTCCCACGCCGAGTTCGACTTCGCCGACGCGATGTCGCGCGTGCAGCGTGTCATCCAGGCCATCGAACCGCACGATTCGGCCGAGCGCTACACCGCGCTCGGTGTCGACGTCGTCATGGGCTCGGCCCGCATCGTCTCCCCGTGGGAGGTCGAGGTCACGCACGCCGACGGGCAGGTTCGGCGCCTGACCACGCGCAGCATCGTCATCGCGACCGGCGCGCGGCCGTCCATGCCGCCGATCCCCGGCATCGAGCAGGTCGAGGTGCTGACCTCCGAGAACGTCTGGAACCTGCGGCAACGGCCCGAGCGGCTGGTCGTGCTCGGTGGCGGGCCGATCGGCAGCGAATTGGCGCAGACCTTCGCGCGGCTGGGGTCGCGCGTCACGCAGGTCGAGCAGGCGCCGCGCCTGCTGATGCGCGAGGACGTGGACGCTTCCGACCTGGTGACGGCACGCTTTCGCGCCGAAGGCATCGAGGTGCTGCTCGAGCACACCGCGAAGCGCATCGCGGTGATCGACGGCGAGAAGCTGCTGATCGCCGAACACGGCGAGCGCGAGGTGCGCATCCCGTTCGATGCGCTGCTGGTCGCCGTCGGCCGACACGCCAACCTGACAGGCTTCGGGCTGGAGGAGCTCGGAGTCACGACCGGCCGCACGGTCGAGGTCAATGCCTACCTGCAGACCAACTTCCCGAACATCTACGCGGCCGGCGACGTGGCGGGGCCGTACCAGTTCACGCACACCGCCTCGCACCAGGCCTGGTATGCCGCGGTCAATGCGCTGTTCGACCCGTTCAAGAAATTCCGCGCCGACTACCGCGTGATCCCCTGGGA
>JAYSLR010000329.1:0-2425 GCA_043725365.1 Rhizobacter sp.
GATGATCTTCGACCCGTCGCGCGGCTGGGCCTGGACCCAGGCGATCGTCGCGGTACCGGCCAACGAGGTCATCATCATCTGCTCGGCCTACGCGGTGCCAGCGATCGAGAACCTGCTCGGGCTGTGCGGCGAGCGCGCCACCGTCAAGCATTTCGGCCGCAAGCAGCACGTGCAGCTGCTGCCGCACCCGGTGCCGACCGATGCGCTGAAGCTCGGCGACGCGGTCGTCGCGTTCAGCCGCCGCGACGTGCTGATGCTGCGCGACCGGATTGCCGCCGCCGGCCACCCGGTCTCGGTGATCTACGGCGCGCTGCCGCCGGAGGTGCGGCGGCGCGAGGCCGAACGCTTCGCGCTCGGGGAATCGCACATCCTGGTCGCGACCGACGCGATCGGCATGGGCCTGAACCTGCCGATCCGGCGCGTGCTGTTCAGCACGATGGCCAAGTTCGACGGCGTCGGCGACCGCCCGCTGAGCGAGTCCGAGGTGCACCAGATCGCCGGCCGCGCCGGGCGCTACGGGATGCACGAGGAAGGCTTCGTCGGCGTACTGAAGGAGGCCGAGCCGGCCGCCGCGCGGATGCTGAAGGAGCTGCTGCACAAGACCCCGCGCGCGCCCGACGACTTCAAGGCGCCGGTCGCGCCGAACGGCTGGCATGTCGAGACGATCGCGTCGCGCCTGCACAAGACGAAGCTGCGCGAGGTGCTGGGCGTGTTCGTCGAGCAGCTCAAGCTCGACGACGCGCACTTCGCGGTCGCCGAGCTCGACCAGATGCTCGAACTCGCCGAGCAGCTCGACCGCGTGGCCGCGAAGCTGACGCTGAAGGAGCGCTTCATCTACGCGCAGGCGCCGGTCGACACGCGCACCGAGACGCAGCTGCAGGCCTACCTCGACTGGAGCGCCAGCCACGCCCTCACCGGCCAGGCCGGCTCGCCCTGGTTCCTGGCCGAGGTCGACAGCCACAGCCGCCTCGACCGCATGGAACAGGCGCTGCGCGCCTGCACGCTGTGGCTGTGGCTGGACCTGCGCTTCCCCGGCGTCTACGGCCACGTCGAGCAGGTCGTCGCGCTGCGCAGCAGCCTGAACGACGGCATCGAGCGGCAGCTCAAGGGCAAGCGGCCACTCGCGATGGTGCGGCGCGGCGGGCGGAAATAGCGCCGCGGACGGCGTATAACGAGCCCGATGCGCGGCGGCGCGCTTGTCGTTTTCAACCGGAGGGCGCGGTGTTCTGCAAGGCCCCAGTGTCGCCAGTGACCCGGGCTCGACCCGGCGAGCGTTGATCGACCATGATCTCGATGCACGGCGTGCCCTCGTCGCTGATCCTGCGCAACGAATCATGGGTGCGCCAGCAGGCGCAGTCCATCATGCGGCGCGTGCCCTCGAACGTCGAGAAGGCCGACCTGATCCAGGTCGGGCTGATCGCCGTCGCGCAGGCCGCGCTGAGTTTCGTCTGGGAGCACGACCGCGACTCCGATGAAGCGAACGAGGCCTTCGTGCGCTACGCGCGGCTGCGCGTGAAGGGCGCGATGCTCGACGAGCTGCGCCAGATGGACCACCTGCAGCGCTCGCAGCGGCGCCGGGTGAAGCTCATCGAGCTGGCCGCGCAGCGCTGGCGCGCCGCCAAGGGCACCGAGCCCACGGCGGCGGAGCTCAGCGCGACGTGCCACATCGGCATCGACGAGATCTTCGCGCTGCGGGCGGCCGCGAGTTCGGCGCGGACCACCCCGCTCTCGGAAGAAGCGGACGCCGACGACGCCGCGCCGCGCCACGAGGCCGCCACCGACCGCGACGAGGTCGAGGCGCGCGTCGAGACCGGTATGCTGCTGCGCCGGCTCGAGCCGTTCTTCGCGCGGCTGCCGCAGCGCGAGCGCCAGGTCATCGACGCGTACCTCGGCATCGGCATGACGCCGGTCGAGCTCGCGAAGTCGCTGCGCGTCACGCCCTCGCGCGTGTCGCAGATGTTCACGACGATCTGCGAGCGCATCGGGATCCACCTGCACCCGCCCGGCCAGCGCGCCGTCGACCGGCTGGAGGCCGCCACGCAGGCGCCGGCCGCGGCGTCGGCCTGGAGCGAGCTGGTGCAGATCGTGCTCGCCGCGCCCGAGGACGCGGGCGCGCCCGGCCCGGGCGACGAGCCGCTGCGCATCACCGGCTCGACGCGCTGGGGCTGATGCCCGGTTCGCGCTCCGCAATTGAGGGCGGATCGAGCGTCTGATCGCCGCATCGCGCCGGCCGGCACGGCCGAAGATCACACCATCGCACCCAGCGCATGGAGGCCGACGATGTTCTGCACCAAGCATTCGATCCCGCACGAGAACTGCCCGAGCTGCCTGCCGACCGTGGTGGCGATGCGCCCGACCGTGTTCGCCGAGCTGGCGGCCGCGGAGCTGCACGCCGGCACCCACGTCTGCCCGCGCTGCGACTACC
>JAYSLR010000330.1:0-14342 GCA_043725365.1 Rhizobacter sp.
CGAGCCTTGCAAACGGCCGCGCCCTTTTGCGCCCGAGTGAACCGCCAGGCCGAAGTGCATCACCTGCTCCATGAGTTCTCAGCCCTCGACGCCGATCGGCTGCAGGGGATGATGGGCGTGGAGCGCCGGCCGCTGGCCGATGCCTACTGGGCGGCGGCCGATCCGCAGCTTCGCTCCGGACCGAAGGCAGAGACGTTCGCCGAGTTCAGCGCCCGCGTCGATGCCTTCGTGCTCGAGCTGGCCCGGCTGCCCGACCGTTCGGTCTTGATCGGCCACGGCATCTGGTTCGGCCTGCTGTTCTGGAAGCTGCTGGGCTTCACGGCCGACGACTCGGCGAGGATGCGTGCGTTCAGGCGGTTTCAGGCGGGCTTGCCGATGCCGAACTGCGCGGTCTATGAGCTCGACGGTGCTCACGGCGATCGCTGGACCCTCCGAGCCGATGAGGCTGCAATGCGGGCAATCGCAAAGGTGGAAGTCCCGGCCGAATCTCAACCGCTGGACGCCTCGGCGTCGAGCGGCTCTTGGGGATAAGGCCAGCGCTGAAGGGGGTGCGGTACTCCGCTGCCCCTTCTTGAGCGCTGTCGAGAAACGCCGGAAAGGAATCACTGGTTTGTTCGTCCAGCGGTTGCGCCTCGGCGATGGCCTTCTCGGTCGAGGTGATCTCGGTGTCGAGCCGGTTGATTTGACGCGTGTTCCAGGAAAGCGACGCGTAGGCCGCCGAGAGCTCTGCCCTTAGCCGCATGTACTTTCCGACCAACTGCTCGAGCGTCATGGCAATCATTGCTGCGGTGCAGCATACAACTGGACTGTGCATCGGATGTGACGGGGTGCGAGACGAAGAAGCTCAGCTCACTGGCCGCGCCAGAATCTCGCCATGGCTCCGCCCCTATCCGCTCACAGCACGCCGACGCCAGAGACGCCGCCGCCCTCGCCGCCTCCTACGCCGCCAGGCCCCGAGGATCCTCCACCTGCAGTCGAAGATCCGCCAGCTCCTGCCCGCCACGCGCCGGTCCAAGAACCAGGTGCTCCCTCGCCTCCGGTGCAGTGATCTGGGCCGCTGGCCACGACACGTTCGAGCAGCTGCCGCATTTGCATGTCAAGGGTCGCAGCCATAGCGCTGCGGCCGCCTCGCCGGACATCTCCCGCAGCCACTCCGCACTCCAGAGCTCGAGCGCGGTTTCGTCGATCGACGCCACATCGGCGCGTGGCCACTGCTCCCGCAGCCGCTTGGCACAGCTGGCGAGCCATTGCACGTCGGCCAGGTTGTCAGTGTCGCGGTTCATCTTGGATACTGTACATCCATCCAGTATCCTCATGGAACACTTCGATCTGTCCTGCTCCTGCGGCTCGGAGAACTTCGAGCGCGTCGTCGTGCGTCGGTTAGGTCAAAGCGACTACCTCACCGACTTCGTGGCCTGCGTGCTCTGCAAGGTGATGTTCCACCTGCCGAAGTCTCGCCGACCGGTCGATCCGACCTTCAAACGAGACGCTGCGATCGCCGCCAAGGCGCGTCAGCCAGGCCCCGCAACGGCCAATCCCGAGTCAGCGGCAGCAGCGTCTGCGACGGCCCGCTGTCGTTGCGCAGCCTCGGCCGCTGTCGTGTTGAGCATGAGCTTGCCATTGAGGATCGTGGCCACGCTTTCCATCGGAATGACGTGATGCCGGCCTCCGGCAGCAGGGTCGCTCTTGGTCAACTGAATGGCCAGGTGATCGACGATCCCGACATGAAGTCCGTCGGAGCCGATCACTTCCATGTGCTTGGCAACTTTGAGTGGGCTGACCCCGCTCGGGGGCGGCTTGATGTTGTTCTTGTACGCGACGCTGGCGAGCCAGCCCAGCAGGCCAATCTTGATCAGTTTTCCGAACATTGCGTTTCCTTTCGCAGCGACACACCCTCCGGCACACGCCGCTCCCGCCTCAAGCCGGCAATGTAGGCTGTCCGGGGGGCGGCCGGTGCAGACCGCGAGCTTTCGCGTTTTCCACTGCGATGGTTCAAAAGAGTGTGGATAACCCCGTCGTAAGGGCCGTGAGGCCAGAGTCCGCGCGCCCTCCAGATTGGTGCCTGTTTTGGGGGCAGTAAAGCTGCTTGACGACGCTGTGTAAATGGCATTCGCGCCGGCGAATATGGCGTCCCGTAGGTGATCTCTCACGCCCAGAGGCACCCCAGTCCGGCAGCTTTGGCATTGACCTTGCGCCCCAATCAGCGCGGGCGACTTTGCCCTGTGCACACGAGGTGACCTCATGAACAAGGATCAGGTCAAGGGCGGGCTCAAGGAAGCCGCCGGCAAAGTCCAGGAAAAAGCCGGCGAGGTCGTCGGCAGCAAAACTCAGGAGGCCAAGGGTATGGCCAAGGAAGTCGAGGGCAAGGCGCAAAAGGGCCTCGGCAACGCCAAAGAGACCTTGAAAGACTCCGGCCGCAAAGCCTGATGCAGCTGTACTGAACCGGTGCCTGGGCGAAATCTTCGGCCCGCGGCCGGTCACTGCTGCGATAGTCGCCCGGCAACCAAGGGAGCCATGATGAAGAAATCGATTGCCGCCCTCGCCTTAGCAGTCCTGAGCGCTGTTGCCTGGGCCTTGCCCACGACCCAGGAGGTCGAGAGCGCAGTCCAGCAAGGCCACTACGGCCAGGCCGAGTCGATGATGAGTGAGGTCGTCGCCGCCAAGCCCGACAGTGCCAAGGCGCACTACGTCTATGCCGAGATGCTGGCGCACAACCGTAATTTCGCCAAAGCCGGCCAGGAGGCCGCGCGAGCACGCGAGCTCGATCCGGCCATCAAGTTCACCACGCCCGACAAGTTCAGCGCCTTCGAGCAGCTGCTGCAGCGCGAGCAGTCGACGGCGCAGAGCCGGTCGAGCGTCGCGCCCTCCGCGCTGGCACCCACCCCCGCTCAGGCATCGTCTTCTTTGCCCGCTATTCCGGGATGGGTGTGGGCGGCCGGCCTGGCCGCGATCGCCTTCGTGCTGTGGCGCGGATTCAATCGCAGCCGCGCAGGAGTGCCTGGGGTTGCTTCGACGGGCATGGCGGGCACAGCACCCGCTGCGGGCACTCCCCTCAACCCGGGCGCTCCCGGCATGGCTCCCTATGGACCGGGAATGCCTGGCGCTGCGCCAGGCAGCGGCATGCTGGGCACCGGCATGGCAGTGGCCGGCGGTGTCGCCGGCGGCATGCTGCTGGGCGAGATGCTGCACAACCGCGCCGGTGCTGGAACGGATCGGGTCATGCCGGGCGCTAATTCCCTGCCGGCAAACGACGCCGCGAGCGAACTCGAGAACCGGCCGGTGGACCTCGGTAACGGCGGCGACTGGGATGCAGGCAGCGCCCCCGACCTCGGCGGTGGGTCTGACGGGGGCGCAGGCTGGGACTAACCGTCGATCGCGCCAGCGCATGCGGGCAGTTCAAAGAGCTCTCCTGCCACTCATCCCCTCGCCTCAGGCGAATTCGTGCCTCAACGACCGATTTTCGGCATCGCCGCGCCGTTAGCCGCGGCAAAGCGACCTCGACCCTAGGCACACGGGCCGGCCCGGTCAAATCGCCAGCAGACCCGGATCAGCGTTTAAGAACGGCGTCGATCGAGACTTGCTGCATCTTGACGCTCAGTGGCGCCGCTGGCTTCATCACCAGGCCCACCAGGCGCAGCTTGGCCTCCTTGGCAGAGTCAATGGCCACCAGATTGCCGCTATAGCGGGTGTTGAATCGATCGTCCGTGCATCCTTTGAGCGACACGTCCAGGCTGGCCATGTAAGGCGCGACGTTTTGGGTCGCCAACCCTGAGAACCGACAGCCGCTCGCCGATGCCTGTCCGACGACCTCGCCGTCGGGGCGCAGCTCGATGACCATCGGCGCCATGGCATGAGCGGCGCCGTCGCGAACGCCGTTGAGGCTCAGCTCGAACTGCAAGGGACCGCGCCAGGCGCCCCGGTAGGTCGCGTAGTTGCCGAAACTACCCGCCGAAGGATCTGACTGCCCCTGTTCCACCGGCGGGCGAGGCCGAGTCCCGGTGCCCGACGGTGGTCGAGTGCTGAAGCCCTCTGAGGTGTCCACCTTCGAATTGCCATCTGCGTCTTTGCCGCAGGCGGCATCCTGATAGGTCACCTTGCCCTTCGCATCGGTGCAACGGTTCGCGGCTGCAGCATGGGCGCAGAGTGACGCCAGGGCGAAGGCCAGGAATAGGCCTTTCGTCGGCCGATTGCCGAGGCATGGGCGTGAGTTATCAACCATCCAGATTTCCGGCGCTCGGTTGCCCCTCTAACTCGTTCAGCGGCCGGGTCCCCCGGCACGCCGGGAAGCCAGTGCAGCCCCAGAAGGCGTTTCCGGCGTTCTGCCCCTGCTTGGCGACGCGACGAATCATGGTGCTGGCGCACACTGGACACACCATTCCCAGCTGAACGGACGTCGTGGCCGCAAACGGCGTCACCGGTCGACGCTGGACAGGCGCGTTCGCCCTCCCCTGGCCGCCTCGAGCGGCCTTGGCCTGCTGGATCAGACCGAACAACTTGGGCCCGTCGACAAGGGTGACGTTGCGACCACTCGCGAACTCGATCGCCTCGTCCGTGAAGCTGCCCGAGGTGACAACGAAGCCGCCGGCGGCGCCCTTAGCCGCCATGACGCCGTAGAGCTCGCGCACGACCTGGACGCCGACCTTGAAGGCCCTCCACTGCTTGCACTGGACGAGGAACTTCTCCCGGCCTTTGCGCAGCACCAGGTCGACGCCGCCGTCCGGGCCCTGCCCGCCCAGCTCGGTCACCTCGTAGCCCTGCAGCCGGAAGGCCTCGCCGACCAGGAGCTCGAACTCCTGCCAGCTCATGCCGTCGAGGGCGTCTGGCGCCCTGCTCTGCGCGACGCCGGCGACCAGGCTGCGGCGCTGATGCCGTTTGCCGACCGAGACGGCCGCGGCCAGCAGGCAGAGGATCGGAACGAGGAACTGGCCGAGCAAGGCCATGCTCTGGAACATGGAATGCACCATGGCCTGGCCGAGCTGGTTTGGCTGGATCCCGACCAGCGAGACTGGCCTGGCCATGGCCCCGAGGATCAGGTAGCTGAGCAGGGCCGCCCCGAGGCAAGCCCACCACGGCAGGAGCGCCACCAAGCTGACGAAGTCTTCGAGCGGGCGGGTCTTGGGACGGCGGGCCATGGGCGCAAAGAGTGAAGCTGGAAACTGGCGCCATTAGAGCCGCTGCAAGGCGTTCGCAAAGATCGGCCGCACCCAGACCCTCGGCGAGGGCGAATTAATGCCTCAAATGGCCGGTTTTGCCGCTCCCTGCGCCCCGAGAGGCCGAGGCCGACCTTGTTGTCTTGACTGCTTAGCTGGGGGAGCCGAACCGCGTCAGCGGTTTGGGGGCCGGCAGGCCCCGTAGGGGGTCGCGTCCGATGCGCAGGCGAAGCCGGAGCATGGCAGGGGGGAGCGCAGCTCCCCCGCGGACTGGTTCTCGCCCGCTTTGGCGGGCGCATTTTTTAGTAGGGGCCCGGGCGCGTCAGCGCCTTTCATCCCCTTCAGGGGGACTGTTGAAGGGTTGCTGATGTGTCCCGGATGCCGTGCCAGGAAAGCCTCTTCGATTAGAAAAGGATTAGAGAAAGATTAGAAGCTGGTGTCGCTTCGTGCTAAGTGGTTGATTCATTTGCTGAAAACGGCCTTGTGCACAGAAGCCGATGTGTCCCGGATGCCGTGCCGACGTGTCTCGGATGCCGTGCTGGATGTGTCTCGGATGCCGTCACCTGTGTCCCGGATGCCGCGTCGATGTGTCTCGGATGCCGTGCCTCGGTGTCTCGGATGCCGTGCCGCCCTGTCGCTGCTCAAAAATGAGGCGGAGTGTGTCTCGGATGCCGTGCCAAGGCTCGGGAAAGTGTCTCGGATGCCGTGCCGCCCTACTCTCGTCCGTTCGTCAGCACGGGCGTCGCCCGCTCGACGGTCACCACGTCGCTCTTGATCGCATAGGCGGTCAGAAAGCCGATGTCGATCAGTTCCTCGAACGCCGCTCGAAGCTTGACCTTGAACCCGGCCTTCTGGACGTTCCGGCTGCCTACGTAGCCACGCAAAGTCTCTACCTTGATCGGAAACGGCTGCCGATGGCTGCTGTAGAAGGCGTGGAGCGCCTGTGCCAAGTGCTTGCCACGGAGCTTTTGGCGCTGATGCCAGTCGAGCGCCGTCCATTGGTTGTCACCGAAAAGTCGGATCAGCTCGCGATTCAGCTCCACTCGGTAGTGGCTAGTGACCTCGTCCTTGATCCCCGATTTCACCAGAGAGCCGAAGTAGGTCTTGCCTTCGTGAGTAATCTCGACGGCGCATGCCGTGAGGCGAACGATGGTCGAGTGCAGCTGCCGGTGCTGACTAAGGCCCGTGTGCAGGCCCAGCGACTTGAGAAGGCTGTGCGCGCTGAACTCGCTCATGTGGCCAAGGGGATGCTCTCTGGCCAGGTGCGCGAGCGTCTCCCAGACGCTGAGGTCTTCCTGGTTCAGCTGCTCGCCCGTGAACTTGACCGTGATGCCCTTCTGGCTTGCGACCGTGTTCTCTTTCAAGAACACCCGGTCCTTGCTCTGGATCGCTGCGAAAAGCGCCGAGCGGATGAAGCTATTCGGCGTGCCGCGTTTCGGCTCCGGCCAGAGCGGCAACTGCAGAACCTGGGCGGCCTCACGTTGCCTGGCGATCTCGCGTTGCCGGTTGACGCTCGCGTTGGTCGGTTCCTGCTTATCTGCCAAAGAAGCGCCCTCCCCGCCAATCGTCCTGCGATCAAGCATGCTTGGCGATTTTCATGTGAGCATGAAAGCATGCAAGCATGAAATCGCTGATAGTGAGATCTCGCTCCGCTGCAGCTACCTTGATCGCTCGGACCTGGTCTCGGGGCAAGCGGACCTGCAGCGGCACCTGCTCTTCCTTCGGATCGGCTTTCTTGGGCTGTGCTTCGCGTCGCGGCGGCGTTGCCGCGCTGGGAGTGATCTGCGGCGCCGCCAAGGCTTCCGCGGTCAGAGATACAGCTTTAGGCATGGGCGGCCACCTTCTTTGTCTGTTGCATGCCAGCATGCAAACATGCTTTTATGTTCGTCCATAGGGCTGCCGTCTCGATCGCCGCGGGACCTCGGGGCGAGAGCTCGAGCGCCGTGCGGCCGTCCGTCATGGCCGCCGCATAGGGCACTCGATCGGCAATCAGCGTTTCAGCGACCCGTCCATGATGCGACAGCGCAGCTGCTGCCTGCGCCGTGATGCTTGCGTTGGTCTTGGCTTGCGTCAGGACGAAGAGAAACGGAATCCCGGCGTCTTTGAGCAAGGCGACCGTGGCCGATGCCGCCCAGAGGTCCGACGGGCTAGGGCGGATAGGCACGAGGACCAAGTCCGCCAGGCGGAAAAGGGCGACGTTTTCGTCCGTCCGCGTGGGGGCCGTGTCGATAAAGCAGAAGCTCGCGTGCCGCTGTTCCAGCAAAGCCAAGCTGGCAGCCACGCCGCCCGGGGGCACTTCCACTCTCTGAGGCGCCTCCGCGATGCGGTGCTCGTGCCACGTGCTGAGCGTGCCCTGCGGATCGGTGTCGATGAGGTAGACCGGACCGTCGCCGGCGCGCTCGGCCTGGACAGCTAGGTGGGCGCAAAGGGTTGTCTTGCCGCTGCCGCCCTTTTGGGAGTTTACGACGATAGTCTGCATGCTTTCATGCTCCTAGACATTGCATAGATACATGCCTGCATGCAAGCATGCCTTAATGCAGGCGTCATTTCAAGGTCTGGCGTGCCTTTGTGCGACATAAAACACGCCATGCGTTGCGTTTGCTGCACTTATTGCGTTTATGGCCTACAGTGTCGAACGTGCTTCACAGATGCCGCATCGACGCGCCGAAGAGCGTGCAAGCCGATAACCACATGGAGAAACGTCATGGCAACTGCGACCCCTGAAAGACTGCGCGGCGAGCTTCAGCCTCCTGTGCTCAACGACCATGAGGCCGCCTTGACCAAGGTTGCTCAGCGCTGCCTCATGACTGCGCTGGACCATTCGCGCGCCAAAGCCATCGTCCTGATGGACGAGTCCGGTGAGCTTGAAGGCGCACCACGCCTGGAGTTGCCTCCCCAAGCACTGCGCCTCGTCGCGCAGGTCTTGGGAGCTCTCGGGGACCATCGGGCCATCACGGTGGTACCGCGGACGCTGGAGCTCACGACGACCGACGCGGCGAACCATCTGAACGTCTCGCGGCCGTTTCTCATCAAGCAGCTGGAAGCGGGCCGACTGGCCTATCGCAAGGTAGGGACGCACAGGCGAATCGCCTACGCTGACCTGGCGGCTTTCAAGCAGCAAATGCGCGCTGGCCAGGACGAGGCGCTGCAAGCACTGACGGACGACGCCCAGGACCTCGGCATCGAGTAGGGCGATGGCGGGGCACATCCGGTACACAGCGCTGCTCGACGCCTGTGTCCTCTACCCGACAACGGTCGCCGACGCTCTGATGAGCCTGTCGGTGGCCGGCTTGTTCGCGGCGAAATGGACAGTCGCCATCGAGAACGAGTTCATCGCCGCGCTTGAGGAGCAGCGGCCAGAGCTTACCGGCCGGGTAGAGCGCCGACGCGGCTTGATGCGAGCGGCGATCCCGGACTGGGAGGTGGTGCCGGGCGCATACGAAGCTTTGGTGCCCTGTCTCTCGCTACCCGATCCCAATGACGTTCATGTCTTGGCCGCCGCCATCGCCGGCCACGCTGACTGCATCGTCACGGCGAACCTAAAGCACTTTCCAGACGACGTACTTGCCGTCCACGGGCTCGAGGTGATCCATCCGGATGACTTTTGCATCATGCAGCTGGACATCGACCCGGTGGTCGGCCTGTCGGCGTTGAAGGCAATGCGCACCCGGATGAAGAACCCGCCTAGGACGCCAGAGGAATTCGCCGAGTTGCTCGAGCGCTCGCAGCTCTTTTCAACCGCGCAGCGGGTCCGCGAGGCAGCCGCGCTGATTTAGATAGGCAGGGCGCGCATCGCGCCTTCAAAGGAGAACCATGGCTACGAAGAAGTCAACGTCCGGTCCCCGCGAACTGATTACGCCTCATAAAGGCGACTCTCGCTATCAGCGCCGCAACCCCGACGGAACCTTAGGGGAAGGCGACAAGGTGTCGCGGGCGCAACCTGACGACAAGGCACACAAATCGAACACGGTGCCGCCAAAAGGGCAGGGCGACAAGGGCGATCACAAACCGGCTGCCAAGAAGAAGCCTTGACGTTGATCGGGTGTCCGCTTGAGGATTCAACCCAAGCGCTGGATCGACACCGTGTCGCGTAACGGTTGATAGATTAGTTCGAAGCAGGGCGACGCGTATGTATCAACTTTTAATCAGCGGAGCCGGATGGCCGCCGCGAAGAGGCACCCTGGGAGTAGACCGGCTGCTCGAGCACACTGAGACGGCTATCAAACAGCGGTTTACACAGGACGGGCTCGTTTCTGCCCCGCTACTCGCGGGTCTTCCTTCGGTCTTCGCGCAGGAGTCCTCTCGAAAAACAAACCACGTCGCCTCTCTTGGCGTCGTCACCAGCGCCCGATTTGTTGAGGTCGGTCGCGGCCGTGAAATTCACTTCGAGTATGCGATTGACCCTGGCATGCCAACGGTTACCAACTCGACGCTGGAATCTCTTCACCACGATCTCGGAATCGATAGCTACGAGTTCACCCGCACGCACTGGGCGGTCAAAGACGTCGACCTGTATCAGGTCCTCTTTCGACACGGAGGGGCCAACGTTTTGGTACCCACCGTTTTCCATTTCGACGGCGATGTCGATGAGAACCGGGTCTCGGTGATGATGCCGTTCGACGCCTCATTCAGCGAGGTCTACGCGACCTTGGTCGAAACGGCCAAAAGTCTTCGGATGTCTTGCAACAGGGCAGACGACATCTGGAAGCACGACGCCATCATCCAAGACGTCGTCACGTTGATACGAACGTCCAAGGTCGTCGTCTGCGACCTATCTGGCAAAAATCCCAACGTGTTCTACGAGACGGGCATTGCCCACGCCCTCGGCAGCCGCGTCATCTTGATCGCTCAGCACGAAGGAGACGTGCCGTTCGATCTGCGGCACTTGCGCTATATCCGGTACCACAACAATGCCGAAGGCCGCGCCGAGCTCGCTGAGAAAGTCAAGGCACGTCTTGAAACTCTGGCTGCCGAGTGAGAGCCCGCGGGGCGGGCAGCAACTTCTACGCTGCGCGCCAGTGATCCGGCCAACGGTAGCGCCCGTCTACGAGGCTGTCGCGCAGCCCTGACGCGTGCCAGACGGTGCAGCGTTCCTGAGAGAAACGGCGCCTGCCGCGGAGGGCTTGTTCAAGCTACTCAACCAGTACGGTTGGCAGAAAATGCGCGCTGTCGCCGACCGCTCTAACGCCAAGACGCGGGATGAGTTTGATGTCAAGCACGCCGAGTTTGAAGCGAACGATGTCGCGCGCGAAGTCATTGCTGGTTCGGTCTTGCAGCTTGCTTTCGCAGGCCTCAAGGAACACAGCGTTCCATGGCTGAAGTCACCGGAGGCACTCCACTTCGAGCGCGGCATGAACAGCATCATTGCTGAGCTGCCAGCATCCCGTCTCAAGCAGTTCGCCCTACCCGACGAATGGTGCGTCGGCCGATCAATCGGAAACCTACCCTTGGGCATCGTCGTCTTCGCTGGTCGCAATCAGTACAACCATGCGGGCGATGAACGCCTTAGACCACTGAACGAAGTGGTGTTCAACCACCTGCACGTCCTCGAGCCTAGCCCGGGCAATGGGCTGTCATTTGACCTGTCAGACGGGAAGCACTTCCAGGCCTATGCGGTGCTCTGGATGCTTGGGTGGACCGATACTGAGTCCGGCGTCGGATATCCAAAGTACCTTAGAGACATGTCGGAAGCTCTTCGGGTCGCACCCTGACCGGCATCAATCCCTCCGGGGCCTTCGCGCGCCGTTTTTAGCTGCGTCACCACTCTGGAATTATTTTGACAAGCAGGCCGCCATCATGCTTCTAGGCTCGATCTCGCTCATAACTGCCGAAGCGATCAATGCCCTGGTAACCGACGCCAGCCCCGAGTCGCCCACGCTCGATTTCAAGCGTGAGGCGCCGACAAAGTCGGATGAGGGAAGAACCGAATTCCTAAAAGATGTTTGCGCACTCGCAAACTTTGATGGCGGTGACCTGGTCTACGGCGTCGCCTCCACTAACGATGTCGCCTCCAAAGTGATCCCGATCACCAACGAGGCCGCCGACCCGCTAAAGCGCCGCCTCACGATCTGGTTGAATTCTGAAGTTGAGCCGCGGGTCTCGTTCGAAATGCGCGAGGTGCCCATGCCTCATGGCGGCTTTGCGCTCATCGTCCGAGTGCCGCAGTCTTTCGCCGGGCCGCATTGGTACAGGGCGCATGGCGCGAAGGTAACGGATCACCACCGCTTTGCGATTCGATCAGGGACGACGACGGCGGACATGGACTACACACAAGTACGGAATGCTTTTGACCGAACCTCATCGCTCGTCGAGCGCGCTAGAGGCTTTCGTGCTTCCCGCATGGCATTGATCGAGGAAAGCCGCTTTCCGTTGCCGATGGGAGAGGGGCCCAAGTGCGTGTTCCACATGATCCCGCTGGCCGGGTTGTTGCGCCCTGACCTTATAAACATCGCCGAGACATACCGCGCGGCCCACAGTTGGACGCTGCCGAAATGGAACCCGCCTCAGCGCGTTGTGAACCTCGATGGACTGCTAATGCGCCTTTCAACGCAGCCCGACGGCGCCGTCCCTGGGTATATCCAGCTCTATCGATCGGGGGCAATGGAGGTCGTGCAGATAGGGGACGCGCAGTGGGTCAAACCTGAAAGGGCCATTCCCGCGGCCTTTGTGTCAGTTTTCTATCGAGCGGCCCTAAACCTCTTCACTGATCGAGCTCGAGATCTAGGAGTTTTCGGTCCCGCGCTAATCGGCGCTGCCTTCACGAACGTGGGTGGCTATAAGTTCGCAGTGCGGCAATTCGGTGATTCGATGATGGGCGATCAACCCGACCGGCCACACCTCGTGCTGCCCGAGCAGCTCATCGACGACCTAGGCACCGAAGTTCCGATCGATCAGCTTGCGCGCCCGATGCTCGACACGCTGTGGCAGGGCTTCGGGGAAGTGGAATGCCAGATGTACGGCGCCGATGGCGTGTTCGATTCATCTTGGCGAGGCTGAGAGAGAAAGAGAGATCTCCCGAGTCAGTACCTGTTCCGGGAACATTTGAACGCTTTGGTTGTGACTGATAAAGGACGTTATCTTTCGCTCAGCCGGTCGGTCCTCGGCTCGCTGAAGCCTTGCACCGAAGCTAGGGCAACGGCCCGGATCGCACCGGCAAGCGTCACGACCCGGCATGAAGCCTGGCCCGCTAGCCACAACTCGAGGATTGCTACTTGACCATGCGCTATGCACGCGGCCGCCATCGGGAGCGACACCTGCAGGACGATGCGGTCGCGACGGAGGTTCATTTCGACTAGCTCGGCCAGACGGCCTTGCAAGATGAGCCGAGGCCGTCCCGTCATCACCACTCGGGCGAGCCGACGATTGGCCCAAAAATGTTCGAGAACCGGTTCCAGACTGTTTACTGGCCGCGCTGGGCTGACCGTGTCCGCCAAGGGTTGCAGGACGCGCTGCAAAACATGCCGCAGGAGTGCCGGCTTGCCGCTGTAGTGCGCATAGAACGTTGAACGAGCGACCCCGGCTGCCGTGGCAACCAGGGTTGGGGTCACAGCCTCATAGCCTTGTGACAGTAGCAATCGACTAAACGAGTCGACCAGCGCCGCACGAGTTCGCGCAGCCCGCGGATCTTTTGCCGAGCGTGCAGAGTGTTCGATTCTTAAGTCCGCTGTTGCAAAGGCCGCTGATGCATTGAACGCGCGCACCCGGACACCGACCGCAAGTTGTCCGACATCTCGGCATCAGCGGCGGCTATGGTCTCTTCATGCGCGACGAGAGAACGAAGATGACCGCGAAAGAGCTTACATCTGATCGACACGCGGCTTGGTGCGTGGCCGTTCCTGCGCTGCTGTTCATAGCGGTGATCTCTCACCATCCCGTCTTAAGCGTCTCACGCAACGCTTCGGTCGATGAGGTGGTCGCCGGCGTCTCGCGGATCGCCACAACGAACGCGGCTTTTCATGCAGTGGTTCTTTTGATGTTGAGCGGGCAGGCGATCGGTCTGTGGTCATTCGCAGACCGGCTCGGGCTCGACCGCATCGTGGTTCGATCCGGCGTGTTCTTCTACGGAACGTCGACGCTTCTTCTTTTCATTGCTGGCACCGTTGACGGGTTTGCGACGCCGATGCTTGGATATGGGTGTGGCGCTGCCGACCCGGCGAGATGCGCAGGCGCGCTGGCCGCAGCCTTATCGACCGAGTTCGCCTGGATCCAGGCATTCACGAAGGTCGCACTCGGAATGCAAGCGCTGGCGCTCGCTTGCTGGTCAACGGCCCTGGCCCTCGGTTGGAAGGGGCGAACGCGGCTCGCCGGCCTGTTAGGGATACTGATCGCACTCGTGCCGCTTGTGCTGTTGATTTCGGCTGACGTTGCGATCGGCCCAGCACGTCTCGTTTTACTCATTTCGTCCGGATGCGTTTGGACCTGTGGTGCGGCGGTGATCTTGTGGACAGGCGCTCTCGCTCGCTCGCCCGAAATTCCGGAAAGGGACGAGTCGCGCTAAGGTATCGGTGATGTCTGCTATCGAACGCAAGAGACGGTCACGGAAATGGGGCGTGTACGGTTCTTAGTACGCCACCTTGAACGTCGGGCTGTCCTCAGCCCTCGTCTTCCTGTGGTCGTAGATCCGGGTTGTCGCGATGTTGGCGTGCCCCAGCCACTCCTGCACCTTTGCGATGTCCGCCTGGTGGTCGAGCGCATTGGTCGCCGCGGTCGCCCGCAGCGCATGCGCACCGATCTCGAAGCCTAGCTTCGCTGAGTACCCCCGCACGATCTTGTAGATCGCGTCGGCAGTGATTGCCTTGGCCAGCCCGCCAGCCCGATTGCCGACAGCCTGGAAGAGGGCGCCTGTCGTCTCCAGCCCCCGCCCATCGGCGTCGAGGTAGTCGATGATCAACCCGCTCGCGGCCGGGTGCAGTGGCACATACCGCGTCTTGCTGCCTTTGCCCGACACCTTCAGGTGCGCCACGCCGCGGCGCTCGTGCCGGAAATCCTTGACGCTGAGCTTGCACAGCTCCTCGCGACGCAGCGCGTGATAGAGCAGGGTGGCCAGCATCGCGCGATCGCGCTTGGCCTTGAGCGAGTCGCCCACTGGAGCATCCAGCAGCGCCCGCGCCTGGTGATCGCCGAGCGCCGGCGTCTTGCCTTCGTAGCTTTCGACCGGCGGGCGCTTTACGCCTTTCACCGGGTTGTGGGTCA
>JAYSLR010000331.1:0-1528 GCA_043725365.1 Rhizobacter sp.
TGCCAGCCCGAGGTCAAGTGGCCGATGATGCGCGACTACCAGAAGAACCGCGTCTGCACGCTGCTGGACCCGACCACCGACCCGCTCGGCAAGGGCTTCCACATCATCCAGGGCATGATCGCGATCGGCTCCGGCGGCGTCGACGGCAAGGGCTT
The DNA here is from genome assembly GCA_043725365.1 of Rhizobacter sp. Taxonomy (GTDB): domain Bacteria; phylum Pseudomonadota; class Gammaproteobacteria; order Burkholderiales; family Burkholderiaceae_C; genus LMDS01. The sequence continues at coordinate 156 of JAYSLR010000331.1, forward strand.
CATGAAGGGCACGCAGACGCACCTGGAGTTCATCCCCGAGCGCACCACCGACTTCATCTTCGCGGCGTTCTCCGAGGAGTTCGGGCTGATCGGCTGCGCCGGGCTGGTGCTCGGCTTCCTGTTCCTGATCTATCGCGGCCTGATGATCGCGGCCGAGGCGCCGACCGCGTTCACGCGGCTGCTCGCCGGCGCGATCTCGCTCTCGTGGTTCACCTACGCGTTCGTCAACATGGGCATGGTCAGCGGCATCCTGCCGGTCGTGGGCGTGCCGCTGCCGTTCATCAGCTACGGCGGCACCGCGATGGTCACGCTGGGTCTGGGGCTGGGGATCCTGATGTCGATCTCGAAGAGCCGGCGGCTGATCCAGAGCTGAGCGCCGGCGCCTCGGCTTCCGCGGCCGTGCTGGCGGGCAGTCGCACCGTGATCAGCGTGCCGGGGGGGCTGCGCGTCGACGCGTCGGTGACCGCCACCTCGGCGCCGTGCTGGAGCGCGATCTCGCGCACGATCGCCAGCCCGAGGCCCGAGCCGTCGACCTCGGTGCCGAGCGAGCGGTAGAACGGCTGGAACACCAGCTCGCGCTCGGACGGGGCGATGCCGGGGCCCGAATCCTCGACCTGCAGCACGACGACCTGGCCGAACGGGTCGTCGATGACCCGCACCGTCACCGTGCCGCCGGCCGGTGTGTACTGCAGCGCGTTGTCGACCAGGTTGCGGATCAGCTCGCGCAGCAGCAACGCGTGCCCGAGCACCTGCGGGCCCTGCGGGTGGCGCTGCGCCGCGGCCACGCTCTGGTACGCCTGTGTCTCGGGGCCCTCATAGCCGAGGTCGATGCGCTTCTCGAGCGCCCGCGGCACGAAGTCGCGCACCGTCTCGGTCGCCAGCCGCGCCAGGTTCACGACCTGGCGCTGCGAGACCTGCTGCTGGTTCTCGGCCCGCGCCATCGCGAGCAGCTGGTTCACCATGTGCGCCGCGCTCTGGCTGGAGCGCGCGATCTGCTGCAGCGACTTCTTCAGCGCCTGCGGGTCGTGCTGGCCGGCATCGATCTGGCGCTGCGCGAGCTCGGCCTGGGTGCGCAGGCCGGCCAGCGGGGTCTTCAGCTGGTGCGCGGCGTCGGCGAGAAAGTGCTTCTGCGCGCGCAGCGACTGGTCCAGCCGTGCGAGCAGGTCGTTGATCGCGCGCACCAGCGGCGAAACCTCCTCCGGCGCCTGGCGCTCGTCGATCGGGCTCAGGTCGTTGGCGTCGCGCCGGCGGATGCGCTGCTGCAGCTCGTTCAGCGGCGCGATGCCGCGCGCCAGCGCCAGCCACACCAGCAGCACCGCCAGCGGCAGGATCACGAACTGCGGCAGGATCACGCCCTTGATGATCTCGGTGGC
>JAYSLR010000332.1:0-21519 GCA_043725365.1 Rhizobacter sp.
CAACCCGATCGACCTCGACCTGTGCACGCGCTGCAACGCCTGCATCGAGGCCTGCCCTGAACAGGCGATCGATTTCAGCTACCAGATCGACCTTTCCAGGTGCACCAGCCACCGCGAATGCGTGCGCGTGTGCCAGGCCGCGGGGGCCATCGATTTCCAGCGTTCGCCACAAGCCGTCACCGAGTCGTTCGATCTCGTCCTCGACCTCGGTGCAACGCCGCAGATCGCGCTGCACCAGCCGCCGCAAGGCTACTTCCATGCGGCAGACGACGCGGCGCTGATCGGCGCGGTGCTGCAGTTGCGCGACATGGTCGGCGAGTTCGAGAAACCGAAATTCTTCCAGTACAAACAGAAAATCTGCGCCCACAGCCGCAACGAGCAGATCGGTTGCACCGCGTGCATCGACGTCTGCTCGGCGCAGGCGATCCGCAGCGATGCCTCGATGAAGGGCCGGACGAATGGCGGCGGCATCATCGTCGAGCCGCACCTGTGCGTCGGCTGCGGCGCTTGCACGACGGTCTGCCCGAGCGGCGCGCTCACCTACGCGACGCCGCGACCCGATGAAATGGGCTTGCGCATCCGCACGCTGCTCTCGACCTACGCACGAGCCGGCGGAACCGATGCCGCGCTGCTGATCCACAGCCAGGGCACCGGCGCCAGCGTCATCGGTGAACTCGGCCGCGCCGCCCGCACCGACGCGCGCGTGCAGGGCGTGCCGGCGCGCGTGTTGCCGCTCGACGTCTTGCACACCGCATCGGTCGGCATCGATCTGTGGCTCTCGGCGATCGCTTTCGGTGCGGCGCAGGTCTGGGTGCTGATGACCGATGAGGAGGCACCCGACTATCGCGACGCGGTCGCGGCCCAGATGCGGGTCGCGCAGGCGATCCTTACCGGGCTCGGCTTTGATGGCGAACACCTGCGCATCGTCGACGCCCGCGACGTGCGCTCCCCGGTCGCTGCTCAACGGCCGAGCGGCCCGGCCCAGCCGATCGGCGCGGCCCGCGCGAGTGCGCCGCGAACCGACCCCGCGCTGCTCGGGCTCGACCGTGCGCTGCAAGCGCCGGCGGCAGCAAAGGTGCGGCGCGCCGCGACGTTCAGCGTTCAGGCCGACAAGCGCGCCACGCTCGACCTGGCCATCGACCATTTGATGCAATCGGCCGAACGCGTGCCCAAAGCGATCGCGTTGCCGGCACAGGCGAGCCCGTTCGGCAGCCTGATCGTCGACGCCGCCAAGTGCACGATGTGCCTGGCCTGTGTCGGCGCCTGCCCCGAAGCGGCGCTGCTCGACAACCCGGACCAGCCGCAACTGCGCTTCATCGAAAAGAACTGCGTGCAGTGCGGCCTGTGTGCCGGCACCTGCCCGGAAGGGGCGATCACGCTCGAGCCGCGCCTGTGGCTGGCGGATTCGGGCAAGGCGCGCAAGCTGCCGCGCGTTCTCAACGAAGCCGAGCCGTTTCGCTGCGTGCGCTGCGACAAGCCGTTCGGCACGTCGAGGGCGATCGAAGTGATGATCGCCAGGCTCGGCGGACACGCGATGTTTCAGGGCGCGGCCGCCGAGCGGCTGAAGATGTGCGGCGACTGCCGTGTGATCGACATCTACACCCACCCCGACGAAGTGAAGATCACCGAGTTGTGAGCCGCTCGTGACGATGCAGGCCCTCCAATTCAGCAGCCTCGACGACCGCGAGGAACTGGCTCGCGCCGAGGTTTACGGCCTCTTCGGGAGCCTTTTCTACGCGCCGCCGTCGGACGAACTCTTCGCCCGAGTCCAGGTCGCGGTCACCGAGTCGCCGGCTCGAGGCGCGTTTCTCGAACGCAGCTGGGGCGAGTTGGTCGCGGCGTCGCGGCGCCTCAGCCTGGACCAGGTTCGCGACGAGTACGCGGCCCTCTTCCTCGGTATCGGCAAGCCGGAGATCTTTCCCTACGGGTCTTTCCACATCACCGGCAACCTCAACCAAAAGCCGCTCGTCGAATTGCGCAGCGACTTGGGCGCGCTCGGTCTCGAGCGCCCGGAGACGGTCAGCGAGACCGAGGATCATCTGGCGAGCCTGTGCGAGGTGATGCGCTACCTGATCGCCGGCGACGATGTCGGTACCAGCAACCTCGCAACACAGCAGCGCTTTTACAACGCCCATCTGCGCGGCTGGGTCGATTCATTTTGCGATGGCCTCGCGGCTCACCCTCGCGCCGACTTCTACCGCGCTCTGGCCGGCTTCGCGCACGACTTCTTCGCCGTCGAGTCGCAGGGCTTGGATCTGCTCGATGCTTAACTGTCGCGAAATTGACTGCAGAGGCCGATTTCATGCGGCCGCACTGGTAAAACCCGGTGGACGATCATACGAAGAGGCATAGATTCAAAGTATGAGATGGCAATCGGCATGCCAGCGGCCGGCGCCGGGTGCGAAGTCCCACAACACCGAAGATCGGGAGCGAAGCGATGAAAGCGAATCCATTCAGACAAGCCGCGGCACCCGATTCGGTTGCCGCGAAGGTCGATCGGCGCGGCCTCGTCGTCGGCGCCGGCGTCGCCGGGGTCGCGGCGATCGCCGCCCAGGCGCTGCGGCGCGGCGGGGTCGTTGCCCCGGTTGCCGCCAGTGCCAAGGCGGCCGTGCCGAAGGGCGACGGGTACCAGGTCACGCAGCACGTGCTGCACTACTACGAAACGACCCGGACGTGATGGCCGGGCTCGTTTTCAGGAGGGATGATCATGTTGCTCACGCGTAAGTCTTCCGGCGCCGGCTCCTCGGCGTCGTCGGCGCTGGTCTCGAGCCTGGCGCGCGGCGTACACCGCGCGATCCCGACGATGGACCGGCGCGCATTTTTGCGCCGCTCGGGCCTGGGTGTCGGCGTCGGCCTCGCTACGTCGCAGCTGACGCTGGTGCGCAAGGCGCAGGCCGCCGACGCGCCCGTCGCGAGCGCCGCGAAGCTGGTCGTGCGGCGCACGGTGTGCACGCACTGCTCGGTCGGTTGCGCGGTCGATGCGGTGGTCGAAAACGGCGTCTGGGTACGTCAGGAACCGGTTTTCGATTCGCCTATCAACCTCGGCGCGCATTGCGCGAAGGGCGCGTCCTTGAAGGATCACGGCCGTGGCGAATTCCGCCTGAAGACGCCGATGAAGCTGGTCGACGGCAAGTACCAGCGCATCAGCTGGGACCAGGCCCTCGACGAGATCAGCGCGAAGATGCTCGAACTCAAGAAGCAGAGCGGCCCCGATTCGATGTTCATCGTCGGTTCGTCCAAGCACAACAACGAACAGTCGTATCTGCTGCGCAAGTGGGTCAGTCTGTGGGGCAGCAACAACTGCGACCATCAGGCGCGCATCTGCCACTCCACCACGGTCGCGGGCGTCGCGAATACGTGGGGTTACGGGGCGATGACGAATTCGTACAACGACATGCGCAATTCGAAGGCCGCGATGTACATCGGCTCGAACGCGGCCGAGGCGCACCCGGTGTCGATGCTGCACATGCTGCATGCGAAGGAGACCGGCACGAAGATGATCGTCGTCGACCCGCGCTTCACGCGCACCGCCGCCAAGGCCGACGAGTACGTGCGCATCCGCTCGGGCAGCGACATCCCGTTCGTCTTCGGCGTGCTGTACCACGTCTTCAACAACGGCTGGGAAGACAAGAAGTACCTGAACGATCGCGTCTACGGCATGGACAAGGTCAAGGCCGAGGTCATGGCGAAGTGGACGCCCGACAAGGTCCAGGAGGCCTGCGGCGTCGACGAGGCCACCTGCCTGAAGGTCGCGAGGATCATGGCCGAGAACCGGCCCAGCACGATCGTCTGGTGCATGGGCCAGACCCAGCACACGATCGGCAATGCGGTGGTGCGGGCCTCGTGCATCCTGCAGCTCGCGCTCGGCAACGTCGGCGTCAGCGGCGGCGGCACCAACATCTTCCGCGGCCACGACAACGTGCAGGGCGCGACCGACGTCGGCCCCAATCCCGATTCGCTGCCCGGCTACTACGGCCTACTCGAAGGCTCGTGGAAGCACTTCGCGAAGGTCTGGGACGTCGACTTCGAGTGGATCAAGAAGCAATACGCGCCGGGCATGATGGGCAAGCCCGGCATGACCGTGTCGCGCTGGATCGATGGCGTGCTCGAGAAGAACGAACTGATCGACCAGGACTCGAACCTGCGAGGGCTGTTCTTCTGGGGCCATGCGCCGAACTCGCAGTCGCGCGGCCTCGAGATGAAGAAGGCGATGGACAAGCTCGACCTGCTGGTCGTGATCGACCCGTACCCGTCGGCGACCGCGGCGATGGCCGCGATGCCCGGCAAGCCCGAAGACCTGAACCCGAACCGTGCGGTCTATCTGTTGCCGGCGGCGAGCCAGTTCGAGACCTCGGGCTCGGTGACCGCGTCGAACCGCTCGCTGCAATGGCGCGAGAAGGTGATCGAGCCGCTGTGGGACTCGCGCACCGACCACATGATCATGTACCAGTTCGCGCAGAAGCTCGGCTTCGACAAGGAGCTGACCAAGAGCCACAAGCTGGTCGCGGGCAAGGGCGGGATGATGGAGCCCGAGACCGAATCGATCCTGCGCGAGATCAACCGCGGCATGTGGACCATCGGCTACACCGGCCAGAGCCCGGAGCGGCTGAAGGCGCACATGCGCAACATGAACGTGTTCGACGTGAAGACGCTGCGCGCGAAGGGCGGCATCGACAAGGAAACCGGCTACAAGCTCGACGGCGACTACTTCGGTCTGCCCTGGCCGTGCTACGGCACGCCGGAGATCAAGCACCCGGGTTCGCCGAACCTGTACGACACGAGCCGCCACGTGATGGACGGGGGCGGCAACTTCCGCGCGAACTTCGGCGTCGAGAAGGACGGCGTCAACCTGCTCGCCGAAGACGGCTCGTGCTCGAAGGGCTCGGAGATCACGACCGGCTACCCCGAGTTCGACCACATTCTGCTGAAGAAGCTGGGCTGGTGGAACGACCTGACCGATGCCGAGAAGAAGGCCGCCGAGGGCAAGAACTGGAAGACCGATCTGTCCGGCGGCATCCAGCGTGTGACGCTGAAACACGGCTGCCACCCGTTCGGCAACGCGAAGGCGCGCGCGGTGGTCTGGAACTTCCCCGATCCGATCCCGCAGCACCGCGAGGCGCTGTACTCGACGCGCCCCGACCTGATCGCGAAGTACCCGACGCACGACGACAAGAAGGCGTTCTGGCGCCTGCCGACCCTGTACAAGAGCGTGCAGGAGAAGAACAAGGACATCGGCAAGACGTTCCCGCTGATCATGAGCTCGGGCCGGCTGGTCGAGTACGAGGGCGGCGGCGAGGAGACGCGCTCGAACCCGTGGCTGGCCGAACTGCAGCAGGAGATGTTCGTCGAGATCAACCCGGCGACGGCGAACGACCGCGGCATCCGCGACGGCGAGGACGTCTGGGTCACGACGCCCACCGGCGCGAAGATCACCGTGAAAGCGCTGGTCACCGAGCGCGTCGACCGCGAGACGGTGTGGCTGCCGTTCCACTTCTCCGGCCGCTGGCAGGGCGTGGACCTGCTCCAGTATTACCCGGATGGCGCCCACCCGGTGATCCGCGGCGAAGCGGTCAACACCGCGACGACCTACGGCTACGACAGCGTGACGATGATGCAAGAGACCAAGACGACGGTCTGCCAAGTCCAGCGGGCCACGGCCTGACCGAGCGGAGTACCCCATGGCCAGAATGAAGTTCATCTGCGACGCGGAGCGCTGCATCGAATGCAACGGCTGCGTCACCGCCTGCAAGGCCGAGCACAACGTGCCCTGGGGCGTGAACCGCCGGCGCGTCGTCACGCTGAACGACGGCGTCGCCGGCGAGAAGAGCATCTCGGTCGCGTGCATGCACTGCTCCGATGCCCCCTGCATGGCGGTGTGTCCGGTCAACTGCTTCTACCGCACCGACGAGGGCGTGGTGCTGCACGACAAGGACGTCTGCATCGGCTGCGGCTACTGCTCGTACGCCTGCCCGTTCGGCGCCCCGCAGTTCCCGAGCAACGGCGAGTTCGGGCTGCGCGGCAAGATGGACAAGTGCACGTTCTGCGCCGGCGGCCCCGAGGCCAACGGCAGCGAGGCCGAGAACCTGAAGTACGGCCGCAACCGCCTCGCCGAAGGCAAGCTGCCGGCCTGCGCCGAGATGTGCTCGACCAAGGCGCTGCTCGGCGGCGACGGCGACGTGGTCGCCGACATCTTCCGCACCCGCGTGCTGAACCGCGGCAAGGGCAGCGAGGTCTGGGGTTGGGGCACGGCCTACGGCAAACCGACGGCAGCAGCCCCGTCCACGCCGGTCGGCGGGGTGAAGAAATGATCGGCCGCGCACTCGTGTTCGGCGCCGCGATGGCGCTGGCCCTGTCGCTCGCCGCCTGCGGCGAGAAGCCGCAGACGATGGACCAGACGGCGAAGAAGGCCGACGCCGAGCCCTGGACCGTCTCCGATGCCGCGAACCCGGCGTTCAAGGCACCGGGCTGGAAGGACGGCGACAAGGCCGCCTGGGAGCAGCAGATCCGCCAGCGCAATCAGGCGCAGAACGACTACGCACGCTGAACGCACGAGGAGACGACGCGATGCGAAGCCCGCTCTTTCGACTGTCCTTCCGACCGTCGCCCCGGCCGCTGGCGAGCGTGCTGGCCGGCCTGGCGGTCGCGCTGGCGGGCGCCACGGCGAGCGCGCAGACCGCGCCCGACGCGGCGGCGTCCGCGGCGCTGGCCGGCCCGCCGGCCGGCTTCGTCGCGCCGGCCGAGCCGAAGGCCGACGACACCAACGCGCAGCGCGCGAAGAGCCAGCCCGGCAACAACGCGCCGTTCTGGCGCGCGGTCAAGGAGTCCGGCGTCAACAAGGGCATCTCGAACCTGCCCGGCGCCGAGAAGGGCGTGCTGATCCAGGAGTTCGTGCAGTACCCGGGTTCGCGCGTCACCAACGCCGGCGAGGCCTGGCGCCAGGTGCGCAACGACTGGATCGTTCCGTACGGCGGCGCGCTGGTCGTGATCATGGTGCTGGCGATCGCGATGTTCTACTTCGCGAAGGGAAGGATGGGCGGCCACGTGCCCTACACCGGCCGCAGGATCGAACGCTTCACGTACTTCGAGCGCGCCGCGCACTGGGTCAATGCGATCGCGTTCAGCGTGCTCGCGATCTCGGGGCTGGTGACGGCGTTCGGCAAGTTCTGGCTGCTGCCGCTGATCGGCAGCGCGCTGTTCGGCTGGATCACCTATGCGCTGAAGACCGCGCACAACTTCTGCGGGCCGCTGTTCGCGGTGTCGCTGGTGATCGTGTTCTTCACGTTTCTGCGCGACAACTTCCCGAACCGCTCCGACTGGCTCTGGCTGAAGCGCGGCGGCGGCCTGTTCGGCGGCGAGGAGCCGGCGTCGGCGCGCTTCAACGCCGGCGAGAAGATCGTCTTCTGGGGCGGCGTGTTCGTGCTCGGCATCGCCGTCGTGGTGTCCGGCCTGTTCCTCGACAAGCTGCTGCCCGGGTTCGAGTACCTGCGCGGCGAGATGCAGATCGCCAGCATGGTCCACGGCGTCGCGACGCTGCTGATGATCACGATGTTCCTCGGCCACATCTACATCGGCACGATTGGCATGAAGGACGCCTACGCGGCGATGAAGACCGGCCAGGTCGACGAAGGCTGGGCCAAGGAGCACCACGCACTCTGGTACGACGACATCCAGGCCGGCCGGATCCCGGCGCAGCGCACGCCGCCGGCCGAAGCGCGGCCCGCCGCGCCCGCCTGAGACTTGCACAAGGACCACCGCCCATGCGACTCGCCCTCTCTGCCCTGATCGTCACCGCCGCGCTGGCCGCGCCGGCGCTGGCCAAGCTGCCACCACCGAGCGACGAAGCCAAGGCCAAGGCCGCCGAGGCGGCGGCCAAGGGCGCGTGGGCCGACAAGGTCGGCGGCTTCCAGTTGTGCCGGTCGATGGAGCGCACCGCCGAGTACTACCGCAAGACCGCCGGCAAGGACGCGCCGGCGCCGGTCGCGACGCCGGCCTGCACCGACCCCGGGCCGTTCGTCGCGCCGGCCGCGGCGCCGCCGCTCGAGGCGGCGGGCGCGCATTCACCGGCGACGACGGCGGTGGCACCGCCGAGTTCGAAGGCAACCGCCGCCGAGCAGCAGGGCCAGCCGAAGAAGTGAGCCGGTGCCGTTCCCGCCACAAGGCCGCGCCTCGTCGCGGCCTTGTTCGTTCCCCTACAGTCGCGGCATGACACCCGCGCCCCGCCTGACCGCCGCCGCCGCCGCACTGACCCACGAGATCGAGGTGCGCGACGAGTTCGGCGCGAGCCGCCGCCTCTCGATTCCGGCCGAGCGCGCACTCACCGTGTTCGTCGACAGGCGCGAGCTGGTCACGCTGATGACGCTCGGCGCGGCGCCCGAACTGCTGGTGCTCGGCTACCTGCGCAACCAGCGCCTGGTCGAGTCGGCCGCCGACATCGAGTCGATCACGGTCGACTGGGACGTGCAGGCCGCCGCGGTGAAGACGCGCGCCGGCATCGAGCACTTCGAGCAGAAGACCGCGAAGCGCGTCGTCACGACCGGCTGCGGCCAGGGCACGGTGTTCGGCGACCTGATGGGCGACCTCGGGTCGATCCGGCTGCCGGCCGCCGCGGAACCGTCGGCGCGCATCAGCCAGCACGCGCTGTACGGTCTGCTGAACGCGATGCGGGTCCAGGAGAGCACCTACAAGTCGGCCGGCTCGGTGCACGGCTGCGCGCTGTTCCGGCAGGACGAGCTGCTGATGTTCGTCGAGGACGTGGGCCGCCATAACGCGATCGACACGATCGCCGGCTGGATGTGGCTGAACGGCGTGGGCGGCGGCGACAAGGTCTTCTACACGACCGGGCGCCTGACCAGCGAGATGGTGATCAAGTCGGCGCAGATGGGCGTGCCGATCATCGTCTCGCGCAGCGGCATCACGCAGATGGGGCACCAGCTCGCCGTGCAGCTCGGCCTGGCGCTGTTCGGCCGGGCGACGAACCGGCACTTCATCTGCTACAGCGGCTTCGACCGCTTCGATGCGCAGCCGGAGCCGGCGCGGGCTGTTGCCGTCGCCGACGGAGGCGAATAGGCTCGTTTGCGGACCCTCGCCGGGCTGAGTTGACAGGACGGGGCTGGTGCCGCGTCGCGCGGCCGCGTCAGACCAACCCGTCGAACGGCAGCACGTCGACGAGATCGCCTGCGGCCACGTTGCCCTGCGCGTGGTGCAGCACGACCAGCCCGTTCGCCTCGCTCATGCTGCGCAGGATGCCCGAGCCCTGCGAGCCGGTGATGCGCACCTGCCATTCGCCGCTGCCGGTGCGCGTGACGATGCCGCGCTGGTACTCGGTGCGGCCGGGCTTCTTGCGGATCGCCTCGCTGCTCGCAGCGCGCAGCATCGGCAACGCTTGCGCCGCGGCGCCGCTCATCGCGAGCAGCGCGTCGCGCACCAGCGCGTAGAAGGTCACCATCACCGCGACCGGGTTGCCGGGCAGGCCGAACAGGATCGCGTGGTGGCCGTCGGCCCGATCGACCTCGCCGATACGGCCGATCGCCATCGGCCGGCCGGGCCGCATCGCGATGCGCCAGAACAGCACGTCGCCGAGCTTGGCCATCACCATCTTCGTGTGGTCGGCCTCGCCGACGCTGACGCCGCCCGAGGTGATCACCGCATCGGCGTCGCGTGCCGCGGCGCGAAACGCGGCTTCGAGCGCGAGCGGGTCGTCGCGCACCACGCCGAGGTCGATCAGCTCGACGTCGAGCCGCGCCAGCATGCCCCACAGGGTGTAGCGGTTGCTGTCGTAGACGCAGCCGGCCTCGAGCGGCTCGCCGATCGAGCGCAGCTCGTCGCCGGTCGAGAAGAACGCGACGCGCAGGCGCCGGAACACCGGCACCTCGGCCCGGCCGAGCGACGCGAGCAGGCCGAGGTCCGCGGGCCGCAGCACGCGGCCGGCCGCCAGCGCCACCTCGCCGCGCGCGAGGTCCTCGCCGGCCAGGCGCCGGTTGTCGCCGGTGCGCACGACGCCGGCCGGCACGCGCACTTGGCTGCCCTCGACCCGGACGAATTCCTGCGGCACCACCGTGTCCAGCCCGGCCGGCATCAGCGCGCCGGTCATGATGCGCACGCACTCGCCGCTCGTCGCGGTGGCGAGCGCGGCCTGGCCGGCCTGACCTGCGAACGCGCTGCCGGCGACGCGCAGCAGCGTGTCGGCGTTCGCCGCGAGATCGGCGCCGCGCAGCGCGTAGCCGTCCATCGCCGAGTTGTCGTGCGCGGGCACGTCGATCGCCGAGACGATGTCGCGCGCGAGCACGCGGCCGAGCGCCGAGCGCAGCGCCAGCATCTCGACCGCGCGCACCCGCGGCACCAGCCGCGCGATGAATTCGCGCGCCTGCCCGATCGGCAGCGAGCTCGGGTCGTAGCCGGCGACGCAGGACGCGATCTGCTGCAGCGAAGCGGGCAGGGGCAGGGCGCTGTCAGTCATCGCCCTGCAGCGCCCGCAGTTCGTCGGGCGTGTTCGCGTTCGCGAACGCCTGCGCATCGTCGAACGGCACCTCGACGCAGCGGTGCCCCTGGGTCCATCGGTCGATCTTGCGCTGGCCGCCCTGTGTGAAGCGCACCAGGCTCTCGAGCACGCCGGCCTTCATCAGGCAGAACACCGGCTGGACGCGGAGCACGCCGTCTTCACGCGTGGCCGCCATCGCGATCTCGGCGTCCGCGGCGAGCAGCGCGCCGCCGAGCCGCTCGACCAGGTCTTCGGGGAACAGCGGCGAATCGCAGGGCACGGTCACGAGGTAGGGTGTCTCGCAGCGCTCCAGGCCGGTCAGGAAGCCGGCGAGCGGGCCGGCGTAGTCGGCGAGCGAGTCGGGCCACACCGGCACGCCCATCGATTCATACGCGCCCAGGTTGCGGTTCGCGTTGATCATCAGCTCGCCGACCTGCGGCGCCAGGCGCAGCAGCGCGTGCATCGCCAGCGGCATGCCGCGGTGGTTCTGCAGGCCCTTGTCGACGCCGCCCATGCGGCTGCCGCGGCCCCCGGCCAGGATCAGCCCGGTGATGTCTTGCTTGGGAATCATGCCGCGAGTGTATTTCGCCGCGGCATGCCCCTCGTCACTTGGGGTCGGCGTTCGGGAAGAACAGCTGTTCACCGCCGACCTTGTAGGCCGCGATCGTCGCCTGCCCGTCGGGCGAGACGACCCAGTCGGAGAAGGCCTGCGCGAGCGCGGTCTTGGTCTGCGGGTACTTCGCGGGGTTCACGACGATCACGCCGTACTGGTTGAACAGGCGCTTGTCGCCCTCGACCAGCACCTTCAGGTCGCCGCGGTTCTTGAACGACAGCCAGGTGCCGCGGTCGGTGAGCACGTAGGCCTCGCTGCTCGACGCGATGTTCAGCGCGGGCCCCATGCCGCAGCCGCAGGCGCGGTAGTCGAAGTGGCGCCCCGGGCCCTTGGCGGCGGGGTCGGCGATGCCGGCCACCTTCCAGTAGCGCAGCTCCGCGGCATTGGTGCCGCTCTTGTCGGCCCGCGAGATGAAGGCCGAGTTCGACGCGGCCAGCTTGGTCAAGGCCGCGACGATGTCCGAGCCCTTCAGCCCGGCCGGGTCGGCGGCCGGCCCGACGAGCACGAAATCGTTGTACATCACCGCGCGGCGCGGCAGGCCCCAGCCCTCGGCGACGAACTTCTCCTCGGCCGCCTGGTCGTGCACGAACACGATGTCGGCATCGCCGCGCCGGCCCATGTCGAGCGCCTGACCGGTGCCGACCGCGACCACGCGCACGTCGATGCCGCGCGCCTTCTTGAAGGCCGGCAGCAGGTGCGGGAACAGGCCCGACTGCTCGGTGCTGGTGGTCGATGCCATCACGATGTACGGGTCCTGCGCGGCGGCCGGCAGCGCGAGCGCGGCCAGGCCGGCGAGCAGCCCGATCAGTGCGGCGCGGCGGCCGATGAAACTCATTCGGTGTCCCATTTCAGTTCTCCTTTTAGAAAAAGATCGGCGCGCCCGTCGAGGTGCTCGCCGAAGAAGCGCGCGGTCGGCAGGTCGGCCCGGATGTCGCCGTGGTCGAGGTAGACCACGCGGGTGGCCAGGCGCTTGGCCTGGCCGAGGTTGTGCGTGCTCATCACCATCGTCATGCCGTCGGCCTTGAGCTGGGTGAGCATCGTCTCGATCTCCCTTTTTGCCGACGGATCGAGGTTCGCGGTCGGCTCGTCGAGGAACAGCACGGCCGGCCGCGTCGCCCAGGCGCGCGCGAGCGCGAGGCGTTGCTGCTGACCGCCCGACAGCGCACGCGCCGGCCGGTCGCGCAACTCGAGCAGGCCGGCGCGCTGCAGCGCCTGGGTGGCGCGTGCCGCGCGTTCGTGCGCCGGCACGCGCGCCAGCCAGAGCGCCACGCGCAGGTTGTTCCAGACCGACAGGCGCAGCACGAACGGGCGCTGGAACACCATCACCTGCGCCGCCGCCGAGCCCGCGACCTCGCGCCGGCCCGAGTGCGCGACCAGGCCGTGCAGCGCCTGCAGCAGCGTGGTCTTGCCGGAGCCGTTGGCGCCGACCAGCGCGATGAAGTCGCCGCGCCTTACCTGCAGGCTCACGTCGCGCAGCGCGGTGAGCTCGCCGTAGCGCACGCCGACGCGGTCGAGCCCGAGCATCGCGGTCCCCTCGCTCATCGCGCCCCCGCCAGGCCGCTGCCCTGCGCGCGCTGCGCGACCGTGATGCCGGCGTTGATCAGGCCGACCAGGGCCAGCAGCACGAGGCCCAGCCCGAGCGCGAGCGGCAGGTCGCCCTTGCTGGTCTCGAGCGCGATCGTCGTCGTGATCACGCGCGTGACACCGTCGATGTTGCCGCCGACGATCATCACCGCACCGACCTCCGAGACGGCGCGGCCGAACGCCGTCAGCAGCACCGTCGCAACCGCCCAGCGCTCGTGCAGCAGCATCAGCAGCGCCGCGGTGAACGGCCGCGCGCCCATCGAACGCAGCTGCTCGCCGCCGTCGCGCAGGCCGTCGGCGACGAGCTGGCGCGACAGCGCGGCGATCACCGGCAGCACCAGGATGGTCTGCGCGATCACCATCGCGCTCGGCGTGAACAGGATGCCCCAGGACCCCAGCGGCCCGCTGCGCGACAGCAGCAGGTAGACGACCAGGCCGACCACGACCGAGGGCAGCGCGAGCAGCGTGTTCAGCAGCGCCAGCAGCCCGCGGCGCCCCGGGAACTGCGCGACCGCGAGCCACGCGCCCGCCGCGAGGCCGACGCCGGCGGCGATCGCGCAGGCCGACAGGCTGACCGTGAGCGACAGGCGCACCGTGTGCCACAGCACCGGGTCGGCCTCCACCACCAGCGCGACGGCGGTGCTCAGACTCTCGGCGAAGGCGCTCAATGAACATCTCTCACAAGCAAGCGAAGGGCCGCCCCGAGGTTGCTTGACCCCCTCGGGGGGCGGGCTCGGCTGGCCGAGACCTCGGGGCATACATACTTGAAGGATTGTCCACGCGGCACGTCGAATCACACGATATGAACCGTCATGCATAGAGTGCAACTGGCCTACACGCTCGCCGACGCGCGCGCCGGGGACCGCGCGCTGCACCACCCGCTGCTCGCGCTGCTGGCGGCGCTGCACGCGAGCGGCTCGATCTCGGGTGCGGCGCGCACGCTCGGCCTGTCGTATCGCCATGTCTGGGGCGAGCTCAAGCGCTGGGAGGGCGAACTCGGCCAGCCGCTGGTGCTGTGGGCCAAGGGCCAGCCGGCGCTGCTCGCGCCGTTCGGCGAGAAACTGCTGTGGGCCGAGCGGCGTGCACTGGCGCGGCTGGCGCCGCAGATCGAGGCGCTGCGCGGCGAACTCGAACGCGCGTTCGCGCTTGCCTTCGACGACAGCGCCGGCGTCGTCACGCTGTACGCGAGCTTCGACGAGGCCTTGCCGCGGCTGCGCGACCGGGTCGCGCCGCAGTTGCACCTGGACCTCGAGTTCTCGGGCGGTGTCGATGCGCTGGTCGCGCTGAACGAGGGCCGTTGCCTGCTCGCGGGCTTCCATGCGCTGACGGCGGCCAGGCTGCGCTCGCCGACCGCGCGCCGCTACCGCAGCCTGCTGCGGCCCGGCCGGCACAAGCTGATCGGCTTCGCGCGGCGCGCGCAGGGGCTGATCGTCGCGGCCGGCAACCCGCTGCAGATCGCGTCACTGCGCGACCTCGGGCGTGCCGGCGTGCGCTTCGCGAACGGCCCGCGCGGCAGCGGCACGCGCGTCGTGCTCGACGAACTGCTGGCGGCGGCGCGCATCGCGCCGGCGTCGATCGACGGCTTCGACCGCTTCGAGCGCTCGCACCAGGCCGCCGCCGAGGCGGTCGCGAGCGGCGCCGCCGACGCGGCCTTCGGCACGCTGCCGGCGGCGCAGGCGAAGGGCCTGCACTTCGTGGCGCTGGCCGAGGAGCAGTACTTCCTCGTCACGCTGGCCGCGCAACTGCAGCACCCGCACCTGCTCGCGCTGCTGGAGGTGCTGCGGTCGCCGGGCTGGCGCGATGCGCTCGACGCGATCCCCGGCCACGCGGCGCAGCGCTGCGGCGAGGTGCTGGCGCTGCGCCAGGTGCTGCCGTGGTGGAACTATCGCAAGCCCAAGCCCGCCAAACCACAGGCGGGGCCTTGACGGCTTACATCGACGCGGCCAGCGGCAGGTTCAGCAGCAGGTTCTGCGGCTTCAGGCGCAGCGTGCCGTCGGCGCTCATCGCCAGACCGAGGTAGACCGGCTTGCCGGCCACATCGGCACGCATCTCGGCGGGGTTCGCGAACTCGAGGCGGAACAGGCTGACCAGCCGCTGCATGCGCTGCGCGTCGACTGGCTGGTCTTCGTAGAGATCGTTCAGCAGCGCCATCGAGTCGGCGTCGAGCCCGATGTGCCAGCGCCAGGCCTCGTCGTCGATCCTGCGCAGCGGCGTGATGCCGACCTGCACGCCGAGCAGGTGCGCGACCCAGCGTTGCAGCACCGCGGCGAGCGCCTTCAGGCCCGAGTGCGCGCGCGTCAGCGTGAAGCTCAGGCCGTGGCCGAGCTCGTTCGCGACCTCGTGTGTCAGGTCGAGCACGAAGGCGTGGCGCCCGCTGCGGCGCCAGTAGTCGGCCGCGTTGTCCGCGCCCAGCACCGCCATCTGCACCGCGGCGAGCGGCGCGTTGCCCTGCAGCAGCAGCCGGCCGAGCTCGCCGAAGCCGGCGGTCTCGTTCAGCAGGTCGATGGTCGCCAGGTCGGCGGCGAGCATGCGGCCGTCGGTCAGCGTCAGGCGCTGCGGGCGGAACAGCATCTCGGCAGCGCGCGCCTCGAACGCGTCGCTGCCGGCATCGAGCAGGTGCCGCACGATCGCCTGCACGACGCGCTCGACGAACAGCGGCGGGACCGTCACGCGGCCGCTGCGCATCAGCGCGAGGTACCAGGCCTCGAGCGTGCCCGCGGCGAGCAGCGCGTCGCGGAACGCGAGGAACATCGCGTGGTTGGCGCGCGCGTCGGCGTCCTGCAGCGCGTCGAGCTGCGCGGTCGACACCGGACGCGCCGGCGCGTCGACGAGCGCGGCGTGCAGCGCGATCTCGGCCGCGCAGGACTCGTCGACGAGCGCGAGCTCGGGCAGCGCGAGGAACGCGCGCAGCCACTCGTCGGTCGGGCGCAGCCAGCCGCGCGGCGTGGGGTCGAGGGCGGCATAACCGCAGGCGGGCCAGAGATCGTGCATCGGGGTGTCGGGGCGGGGGGTGGGCGCAGGGCAGGGCCGAGCCATTATCGGAGCGCGGGTCGGGGCGTCGCGCATACACTGCCGGCGCGCGAAGCGATCGGCGCGTCCATTCACCCCTCGAGAGAGTCAAGCGACACGATGAACGTCATCGGCTTCTGCGGCTATTCCGGCTCCGGCAAGACCACGCTGGTCGAGCAGCTGATCGCGCGCCTGAAGCGCGCCGGCGAGCGCGTCTCGGTCGTCAAGCACGCGCACCACGCGTTCGACATCGACCACGAAGGCAAGGACTCGTGGCGGCACCGCCAGGCCGGTGCCTACGAGGTCGTGATCGCGTCGGACCGGCGCCTCGCCAAGGTCCGCGAGTACGAGGAGCGCGCCGACCCGACCGTGCACGACCTGATCGCCGAGCTCGACGATTGCGACTGGGTGCTGGTCGAGGGCTTCAAGCGCGCGGCGCTGCCGAAGATCGAGATCTGGCGCGCCGCCACCGGCCAGCCCGCGCAGTACCCGACGGACCCGCACGTCGTCGCGGTCTGCACCGACAGCGCAGCGCAACTGCCCGAACCCACCGGGCTGCCGCTGCTCGACCTGAACGATGCCGATGCGGTGGTGCGCTTCCTGCTGGAGGATGCGAGGCGATTCGAGTACGTCGCCCCGCCGGTGGCAGCCTAAGCGATCCGCGCCATGTCGCGCAGCACGGTCGGGCCGGCGCGGCGCTCGATCTCGGCGAGCAGCGGCTTGTTCCAGCCGAGCAGGAACAGCGCCTCGGCGGTCACGAACATCGGGCCGACCAGCAGCCCGATCATGTCGTCGACGAAGGCCGGCTTGCGGCCCTCGTACCAGTGGCCGATGAACTGGATCACCCAGCCGACGATGAACATGCCCACGCCCCAGGCCAGCCACGCCGCCAGGCTGCCGTGGCCGACCTGGTGGGCGGCCAGCAGCAGCGCGCCGACCGCGGCGCTGACCGCGATGCCGAGCACGAGGTTGCCCCGGCTCAGGTACCAGGCCGCCGCGAGCGCGAACACGATCCAGGCCGGGCTCAGCGCCAGGCCGCCGAGCACGAAGGCAGGCCGCGCGAGCAGCACGCCGATCCCGAACACGATCATCGGCACGCCGACGAAATGGCTGGCGATGTTGCGTTGATCGCGGTGGTATTCGGCGTAGCCGCTGAGCAGCTCGGTGGCAGCGCGCATCACGGGTCTCCGGTTCGGCGTGGTCGGGTGCGTGGCAATGGTAGGTCAATCGCCGCACCCGCGCCACCCGTCGCCCCGGGGGGCGACCGCCGGCAGGGTCGCGGGCGGACGACGGCGCGGCGCCGACCCTCGCGCATGGACATCCGCGCCGCCCGCGGCGATCATGTCCGCATCGGCCCGGCGGGCCGATCGTCACGGCCTTGGAGCCCGCAACTTTCGCCTCAGGAGACTGCATTCCATGACATCCACCGATTCGCTGCGCGTCGAGCTTCAGGACGGGCTGGCCATCCTGACGCTGGCGCAGCCGGCGCGCGGCAACCCGATCGACGGCCCGTTCGCGCGCGACTTCCGGCAGGTCGCGTCGGACCTGCTGGACTGCGGCACGCTGCGCGCCGTGCTGCTGCGCGCCGAGGGCGCGAACTTCAGCTTCGGCGGCGACCTCAAGGCCTTCTATCCCGAGCGCGAACGGCTCGCGCCGCTGGTGCGCGCCTGGACCAGCGACCTGCACACGGGGCTGCAACGCTTCTGGCAGCTGCCGGTGCCGGTCGTCGTCGCGGTGCAGGGCTTCGCGATGGGCGGCGGCGCGTCGCTGGTGGCCGGCTGCGACGTCGTGCTCGCCGGCGCGTCGGCGCGCATCGGCTCGGCGTTCGCGCAGCTCGGCTTCAGCTGCGACTCGGGCTCGAGCGTGACGCTGAGCTCGCGCATGGGCGCGGCGCGCGCGCGGCGCTTCGTGCTGCTCGCCGAACTGCTGGGGGCCGAGGAGGCCCAGCGCGCCGGCCTGTTCGACCAGATCGTCGCCGATGCGCAGTTGCAGGACGAGGCGCTCGCGCTGGCGCGCCGCCTCGCCGCCGGCCCGACCGTCGCGTACGGCGAGATCAAGCGGCTGTTCGGGCAGGTGGGCGTGGCGGGCGTCGAGGCGCGCCTCGAGGACGAGGCGCAGACGCTGGCGCGGGTCGCGTCGACGCAGGACGCGCAGGAAGGCGTGGCCGCCAAGGTCGAGCGCCGCGCGCCGGTGTTCCGCGGCCGCTAGGCCCTAGTAATGGATGCTGCGCGGCGCGCCGCCACCGACGGCGATCGCGTCGCCGTTGATCGCGCGTGACCTGGGCGAACACAGGAAGGTGACCACGTGCGCCACCTCGGCGGCGTCGACCAGGTGGCGGATCGAGTTGCCGGCCGCCATCTCGTCCTCCACCACCTGCGCCGGCACGCCCCGCGCCGCGGCGCGCTGCGCGATCAGCGGCGCGGTGCGCTCGGTGCGCGTCAGGCCCGGGTGCACGACCGTGACCTGGATGCCGGCGGGGCCGAGTTCGTCGGCCATGTTCTTGGTCAGCGCCGCGACCGCGATGTTGCGCATGCTGCCCACCGCGCTGCCGGCCTGGCGCGCTGCCAGGCCGCTGACGTTGACGATGCGCCCCCAGCCGCGCGCGCGCATGCCGGCCACGACCTCGCGCGCGCAGCGGATGTAGCCCATCACCTTGACGTCCATCTCGGCGTGGAAGAACTCGCCGCTGATCTCGGTGAGCGTCGGCGGCGCGGCATAGCCGGCCGGCTCGGCCGCGGCGTTCACCAGGATGTCGATCGGGCCGCCCAGCAGCGCGACGGCCTGCGCGACCGCACGCCGCACCTGCTCGTCGCTGGCGGTGTCTGCCGCGACGCCGACCACGGTGCGGCCGGTCGCCGCCGCGATTGCGGCCGCGGCGCTCGCGAGCGGCTGCGCCGTGCGCGCCAGCAGCGCGACATCGACGCCCTCGCGCGCCAGCGCTTCGGCCACGGCCTTGCCGATGCCGCGGCTGCCGCCGGTGACGAGGGCCCGCTTGCCGTTCAGTTCGAGATCCATGCCGATGCTGCTCCGGTTGACATGCCGCTCAGGCCGGCACCGCGCCGCGGCCGGCGCGGTGGCGCGCGATCACGGTCTTCATGATCTGCGCGGTGCCGTCGCCGATCTGGAAGCCGAGCACGTCGCGCAGCCGCTGCTCCATGATCCCGCGGTCGTAGCCGCCGTGGCCGTGCATCAGCAGGCACTGGTGGACGGTGTCGTAGGCGAGCTTCGGTGCCCACCACTTGCACATCGCCGCCTCGGCACTGTGCGGCGCGCCGCGGTCCTTCAGCCACAGCGCCTGCAGGCACAGCAGGCGCGCCGCCTCGACCTGCGTGTCGGCCTCGGCGAGCGGGTGCGAGACGCCCTGGAAGGCCGACAGCGATTGCCCGAAGGCCTGGCGCTGGGCGACGTACGCCCAGGTCTCGTCGAGCGCGGCGCGCGCCACCGCTAGCACCTGCAGGCCGATCAGCGCACGCGAGTAGTCGAAGCCCTGCATCACCTGCACGAAGCCCCGGTTCTCGTCGCCGAGCCGGTGGTCCAGCGGCACGCGCACGTTCTCGAAGAACAGCGAGCCGCGGCCGATCGCGCGCTGGCCGTGGCAGTCGAAGCGGCTGCGCGTCAGGCCGGGCGCGTCGGTGGGCACGAGCAGTGCGGTCACGCCGTGCGCGCCCGAATCGACCGTGCCGGTGCGGCCGAACACGATCACCGCGTCGGCCTGGTCGGCGGCCGAGATCGAGGTCTTCTCGCCGTTGATCACGTACTGGTCGCCGACGCGCTCGACGCGCAGCCGCAGGTTCGCGGCGTCGGAGCCGCCGCGGGGCTCCGTCAGCGCGATCGCGAGCAGCGCGTCGCCCTCGATGAGCCGGCGCAGCCACGGTCCGGCGACCTCGGGCCGGCCGTGCTCGGCCAGGATCTGCCCGTTCAGCGACGCGAGCAGGTTGATGTACGACAGCGACAGGTCGGCGCGCGCGATCTCCTCGACGATCACGCCGGCCGCCAGGGTCGGCAGGCTCTGGCCGCCGACGCGCTCGGGCAGTTCGGGGGCGATGAAGCCGAGCGCGCCCATCTCGCGCATCAGCGTGCGGTCGAGCACGCGGGTGCGGTCGCGCTCCTGGAAGCCCGGCGCGACGCGCGCGGTGGCGAAGCGCCGCGCCTGCTCGGCGATGGTGGTCAGGTCGGCGTCGAGGTAGGGGTTCATGCCGGCGGGCTCGTGCGGCTACTTCGCGAACTTGCGGAAGTTCGGCTTGCGCTTTTCCTTCAGCGCCGCCACGCCTTCCTTCGACTCCTCGGTGTCGTAGTAGAGCTTCAGCGCCATCATGCCCATGCCGGCGATGCCGGCCTGGTGCGCGGTGTCCATGTTGAAGCTGCGCTTGGCGATCGCCAGCGCGGTGGGGCTGCGCTCGCACAGCTCCTCGCCCCACTTCTGCACCTCGGCGTCGAGCTGGTCGTGCGGCACGCAGACGTTGGCCAGGCCCATCGCGACGGCCTCCGCGCCGGTGTAGCGGCGGCACAGGTACCACATCTCGCGCGCCTTCTTCTCGCCGACGACACGCGCCAGGAACGCGGTGCCGTAGCCCGGGTCGACCGAGCCCATCGTCGGACCGACCTGGCCGAACTTGGCCTTGTCGGAGCAGATCGTCAGGTCGCAGATCGTCGCCAGCACGTTGCCGCCGCCGATCGCGTAGCCCTGCACGCGCGCGATCACCGGCTTCGGAACGTTGCGGATCGCGTCGTGCAGCTCCTCCATCGGCAGCCCGATCGTGCCGCGGCCGTCGTAGTTGCCGTCGTGCGCGGACTGGTCGCCGCCGGTGCAGAAGGCGCGGTCGCCGGCACCGGCGAGCACGATCGCGCCGATGCTGCGGTCGTAGCCGGCGAGGTTCAGCGCCTTGATCAGCTCGTCGCAGGTCGTGCCGCGGAAGGCGTTCATCTTCTCCGGCCGGTTGATCGTGATCCACGCGACGCCGTTGCGGACGTCGTAGAGAAGGTCTTCGAATTGCATGTTGAACCTCTGCGAAAAGATCAGCCGGCCATCGTCAGCCCGCCCGAGACGCTGAGCACCTGGCCGGTCACATAGGCCGCGTCGTCGCTGGCGAAGAACAGGATCGCGCCGGGCAGGTCGTCGGGCTGGCCGATGCGACCGAGCGGGATCGAGCGCGTGAACGCCTCGACCAGCTTCTCGGGGTTGCCGGCGCCGAGCTTGTAGTCCTCGAACAGCGCGGTCTGCGTCGGCCCGGGGCAGACCACGTTGACGGTGATGCCGTGGCGCGCGTGCTCGCGTGCGATCGTCTTCGAGAACGCGACCAGGCCGCCCTTGCAGGCCGCGTACACCGCCTCGCCGGAGGAACCGACGCGCGCCGCATCCGACGCGATGTTGACGATGCGCCCGGCGCGTCGCGCCACCATGCCCGGCAGCACCGCATGGTGCATGTGCAGCGCGCCGGTCAGGTTGATCGCGATCAGCCGGTCCCACTGCGCCGGCT
This sequence comes from Rhizobacter sp., assembly GCA_043725365.1. Lineage (GTDB taxonomy): Bacteria > Pseudomonadota > Gammaproteobacteria > Burkholderiales > Burkholderiaceae_C > LMDS01. Next base: position 21,161 of record JAYSLR010000332.1, read on the forward strand.
CGGTCTTGGTGAACGCGCGGAACACGTCCCAGCCGGCGTTGTTGACGAGCACCGCGATCGGCCCGAGCCGTGCCTCGGCCGCCGCCACCGCCGCGTCGACGCTGGCGCGATCGGTGATGTCGCAGGCGAACGCCGCGGCCTGGCCGCCGCCGGCAACGATCGTGTCGGCGACCCGGGTCGCGGCCTCGAGATTGACGTCGAACACCGCGACCCGCGCGCCTTCCGCGGCGAAGCGGCGGCAGGTCGCGCCGCCGATGCCGCCGCCACCGCCGGTGACGATCACCGCCCTGTCTTCGAATCGCATCATCGGTCTCCCCGGACGCGGCGCTCGCCGCCCGTCACTTCGTGGTCTTCGCGAA
>JAYSLR010000333.1:0-3287 GCA_043725365.1 Rhizobacter sp.
CGAGCACGACCCGGCCGTGATGCTCGCCGCCGACCGGCTCATCGACATGGGCCCGGGCCCCGGCGAGCGCGGCGGGCAGATCGTGTTCGACGGCACGCCCGACGCGATCCGGAACGCCGACACGCTGACCGGCGCCTACCTCGGCGGGCGCAAGCACGTCGGCATGGGCATCAAGCGGCTGATGAGCGACAAGACGCCGAAGCTGATCCTGCAGGGCGTGCGCGACCACAATCTGAAGAACGTCACGGTCGAGTTCCCGCTGCTGCACCTGGTGTGCGTGACCGGCGTGTCCGGCTCCGGCAAGAGCACGCTGATGCAGGACGTGCTGTTCCCCGCGCTGCAGCGCTACTTCGGCAAGGCGACCGAGACGCCGGGCGCGTTCGACGCGCTGCTCGGCGCCGACTGGTTGAGCGACGCGGTCTTCGTCGACCAGTCGCCGATCGGCAAGACCGCGCGCTCCAATCCCGCGAGCTACGTCGGCGCGTTCGACGAGATCCGCAAGCTGTTCGCGCAGGCGCCGCTCGCGGTGCAGCGCGGCTACGGCGCCGGCATGTTCAGCTTCAACGCCGGCAACGGCCGCTGCCCGACCTGCGGCGGCTCGGGCTTCGAGCACGTCGAGATGCAGTTCCTCAGCGACGTCTACCTGCGCTGCCCCGATTGCGACGGCCGGCGCTACCGTGCCGAGATCCTCGACGTGAAGATCGATCGTCGCCTCCCTGGCGACGTGATCCGCGACCTCAGCGTGGCCGACGTGCTCGAGCTCACCGTCAGCGAAGCCGTGCAACTCTTCCGCGACGACCGCGAGGTGCTGCGCGTGCTGCAGCCGATCGTCGATGTCGGCCTCGAGTACGTGAAGCTCGGCCAGCCGGTGCCGACGCTGTCGGGCGGCGAGGCGCAGCGGCTCAAGCTCGCCGGCTTCCTCGCCGAGACCGCGCAAAGCCAGACGGCGAGCCGGCAGTCGGTCGCCAGGCGCGGCACGCTGTTCATGTTCGACGAGCCGACCACCGGGCTGCATTTCGACGACATCGCGAAGCTGATGCGCTCGTTCCGCAAGCTGCTCGATGCCGGCCATTCGATCATCGTGATCGAGCACAACCTCGACGTGATCCGCGCGGCCGACTGGCTGATCGACCTCGGTCCCGAAGGCGGCGACGCCGGCGGCACCATCGTCTGCACCGGCACCCCGGAAGACGCGAAGCGCCACCCGAGCTCGCACACCGGCAAGGCGCTGGCCGACTACGACATCGCGATGGGCCTGGGCGGCCACAGCGTCGAAGAGGGCGCGCCGCTGCAGTACGTGCTGAAGGCTGCGCGCGCGCAGCGGCTCCCGGTCGACGAGAACATCCGCATCGTCAATGCGCGCGAGCACAACCTGAAGTCGCTGGACGTGTCGATCCCGCGCGGCAAGTTCAGCGTCGTCACCGGCGTGTCGGGCTCGGGCAAGAGCACGCTCGCGTTCGACATCCTGTTCAACGAGGGCCAGCGCCGCTACCTCGAATCGCTGAACGCGTACGCGCGCAGCATCGTGCAGCCGGCCGGGCGGCCGGAAGTGGACGCGGTCTACGGCATCCCGCCGACGGTCGCGATCGAGCAGCGGCTGTCGCGCGGCGGCCGCAAGAGCACGGTCGCGACGACCACCGAGGTCTGGCACTTCCTGCGCCTGCTTTACGTGAAGCTCGGGCTGCAGCACTGCACGAAGGACGGCTCGCCGGTGCGTCCGCAGAGCGCCGAGAGCATCGCGGCACAGCTGCTGCGCGACCACAAGGGCCAGCATGTCGGGCTGCTCGCGCCGCTGGTGGTGGCGCGCAAGGGCGTCTACACCGATCTGGCGAAGTGGGCCAAGGGCCGAGGCCACACCCATCTGCGCGTCGACGGCGAGTTCCTGAAGGTCGATCCGTGGCCGCGCCTGGACCGCTTCAAGGAGCACACGCTGGAGCTGCCGGTCGGCGACATCGTCGTCAGCGCCGACACCGAGCCCGAACTGCGCGCGCTGCTCGCGAGCGCGCTCGAACTCGGCAAGGGCGTGATGCACCTGCTCGCGCCACTCGACGGCCTGAAGGGCGCGATGCTGACCGACGCGCCGACCGCGCACATCGGCACGGTCAAGGTGTTCTCGACCAAGCGCGCCTGCCCGACCTGCGGCACCAGCTACGCCGAGCTCGACCCGCGCATGTTCAGCTACAACAGCAAGCACGGCTGGTGCACGACCTGCGTCGGCACCGGCCTCGCGCTGACGCGCGAGCAGCGCAAGGCCTACGACGACTCGATCAAGGACGACGACAACAAGGGCCGCGAGCAATCGTTCCCGTCGGAGGAGCAGGAGGTCGAGGGCGTCGTCGACGAACCCTGCCCCGACTGCGCGGGCACGCGGCTGAACCCGGCGTCGCGCCTGGTGACCTTCGAGAACGAGCCGATCACCGCGATCGGCGCCTGGTCGGTCGCCGACGCGCGCGTCTGGGTCGAGGCCCTGAGGCTCGCGGGCCGTGACGCCGAGATCGCGCGCGACGTCGTCAGCGAGATCAGGAGCCGGCTCGAGTTCCTCGAAGAGGTCGGCCTGGGCTACCTGACGCTGGACCGCGCCGCGCCGACGCTGAGCGGCGGCGAGGCGCAGCGCATCCGCCTCGCGGCGCAGCTCGGCAGCAACCTGCAGGGCGTCTGCTACGTGCTCGACGAGCCGACGATCGGCCTGCACCCGCGCGACAACCAGGTGCTGCTGAACGCGCTGCAGACGCTCAGCGACAAGGGCAACACGCTGGTCGTCGTCGAGCACGACGAGGACACGATCCGCCGCGCCGACCACATCATCGACATCGGCCCCGGCGCCGGCAAGCGTGGCGGCCACCTCGTCGCCGAGGGCAGCGTCGCCGACCTGGCGCTGCACCCCGAGTCGGTCACCGGCCGCCTGCTCGCGAACCCGTTGCGGCACCCGCTGCAGGCCAGACGCTTCGTCGAACCGGTGACGGCCGCCACGGTGCGCAAGGAAGGCGAGGCGAACCGGCTGCTGACGATCCGAGGCGCGACGCTGCACAACCTGCGCGACGTGACCGTCGACCTGCCGCTGAAGCGGCTCGTCGCGGTCACCGGCGTCAGCGGCTCGGGCAAGAGCACGCTGGCGCGCGACGTGCTGCTCGCGAACCTGCAGTTCATCAACACCCGCGGCGCGAAGCCGAACTGGCAGGGCTGCGCGCAGATCGACGGCTGGGGCTTCATCGACCGCGTGCTCGAGGTCGACCAGACGCCGATCGGCAAGACGCCGCGCTCCTGCCCGGCGACCTACATCGGCTTCT
>JAYSLR010000334.1:0-4223 GCA_043725365.1 Rhizobacter sp.
CCCGCCCACACCCACGACCGGAGACCTCGCCATGACCGAACGCGCCACCCTCAACCGCCGCCGTCTGCTGACCGCCGGCGCCGCCGCCGCGGCCAGCCCGATGCTCTTCAACATCGCCCGGGCGCAGGGAAGCGGGCCGATCAAGATCGGCTTCCCCACGCCGCTGACCGGCGCGTTCTCGGCCGAGGCGCAAGACCAGGTGCGCGCCGCCGAACTCGCGGTCAAGGAGTTCAACGCCGCCGGAGGCTACAAGGGCCGCATGGTCGAGCTGCTGGTGCGCGACGACAAGTTGAACCCCGGCGAGGCCGCGACCCGCACGCTCGAGCTGATCGAGAAGGACAAGGTCGATTTCGTCGTCGGCTCGCTCTCGGCGGCGACCCAGCTCTCGATCAACGCGGTCTGCCGCGACCGCAAGGTGCTGTTCAACTCGATCAGCCAATCCGACGCGATCAACGAGGCGAAGGACTGGAGCCTGTTCACCTTCCACGAGGCGCTGAACCCGCACCTCACCGCCGGTGCGGTGGCGCGCTACGCGTTCCCGAAGTTCGGCAAGAAGGTCGTCTACCTGACCGCCGACTACGCCTACGGCCACGAGATGGTGCGCGGCTTCCAGCGCGCCGGCCAAGCGTTCGGCATGCAGACGCTCGGCGACATCCGCCACCCGATCGGCGCGGCCGACTACTCGGCCTTCCTGCCGCGCATCCAGGCGCTCAAGCCCGACGTGCTGGTGCTGTGCAACTTCGGCCGCGACCTCGTCAACTCCGCGAAGCAGGCGACCGACTTCGGCCTGAAGCAGACCACCAAGATCATCACGCCGGTGCTGCTCTACACCTCGCGCCTGGCGGGCGGCGCCGAGGCCTTCGAGGGCATCCTCGGCGGCACCTCGTACTACTGGGGCATGGAAGACAAGATCCCGGCCGCGAAGGCCTTCAACGACGCGTTCCGCAAGGCCAACGGCGGCGCCGTACCGAGCGACTACGGCGCGCTCGGCTACGCCGGCGTCAAGAGCGTGCTGCAGGCGGTGAAGAACGCCGACTCGACGGATTCCACGCGCGTCGCGATCGCGCTGCGCCAGCTCAAGTACAACTGGTACAAGGGCGACGAGTTCTACCGCAAGTGCGACCACCAGGCGGTGCAGTCGGTCGTGATCGTCGAGTCGAAGTCGAAGGCGATGAAGGACAAGTACGACGTCTTCAACGTGCTGTCGATCGAGGCCGCCGACGAGAAGAACCTGCGCTCCTGCGAAGAGCTCGGCCACAAGGTCACGACGACCTGACGGCATGGGCGAGATCACGCCGCAGCTGCTCGGCATCCAGCTCGTCGCGGGGATCGCGCTCGGCGCGGTCTACGCGCTGCTCGCGATCGGTCTGTCGCTGATCTTCGGCATGCTGACCGTCGTGAACTTCGCGCACGGCGCGTTCTTCATGGTCGGGGCGTTCCTCGGCGTGTACGCGCTCGGCCTGACGGGCAGCTTCTGGTTCAGCCTGCTGCTGGTGCCGCTGGCGACCGGCGCGATCGGCCTCGTCGTCGAGCGCTTCCTGGTGCGCCCGCTGTACGGCCGCGGCATCGACTACCCGCTGCTGCTGACCTTCGGCCTGAGCTACGTGCTGGTCGACGCGATGCGCTTCTTCTTCGGCATCGAGGGCCTGCCGTCGAGCACGCCGGCGGCACTGCGCGGCGCGACCGACCTCGGCTTCGGCTTCTTCCCGACCTACCGGCTGTTCCTGATCCTGGCCGCGGCGCTCGTGATCGGCGCGCTGTGGCTGTTCATCGAGAAGACGCGCTACGGCCTGATCATCCGCGCCGGCGCACGCGACCCCGAGATCGTGCGCGTACTCGGCATCGACGTCGCGAAGGTCTGGCTGCTGGTGTTCGGCCTGGGCACGGGAATCGCCGGCCTGGCCGGCGCGCTGGCCGCGCCGACGCGCGCGGTCAACCCCGAGATGGGCATCACGGTGCTGGCCGAGTCGTTCGTCGTCACCGTCGTCGGCGGCATGGGTTCGCTGCCCGGCGCGGTGGTCGCGGGGCTGCTGGTGGGCATCGTCTTCAGCATGACCTCGCTGTTCGCGCCCGAGCTCGCCGAGCTGTCGATCTTCGTGCTGATGGCCGGCGTGCTGCTGGTGCGCCCGCAGGGCCTGTTCGGCAAAGCCGGGCTGATGGGATGACGCTGCCGACCCGTTGGGCCGCCGCGCTCGCGGCGCTGCTGCGCTTCACCGCGCGCCACCGCGTCGGCGCGGTGCTGGCGTTCCTGCTCGTGATGCCGCTGCTGCTGCCGTACGACGCGCTGGCGGTGAACATCCTGATCTTCGGCCTGTATGCGGTCGGCTTCAACCTGCTGTTCGGCTATACCGGGCTGCTGTCGTTCGGCCATGCGTCGTTCCTGGGCATCGGCAGCTACCTGTGCGGCATCGCGATCGTCAGCTTCGGGTGGCCGTGGTGGGCCGCGATCCCGATCGGCGTGCTCGCCGCGACGCTCGCCGGCGTGGGGATCGGGCTGCTCGCGATCCGCACGCGCGGCATCTACTTCTCGATGGTCACGCTCGCGCTCGGCCAGATCGTCTACTACGCGTTCTACAAGGCCGAGCGCTGGACCGGCGGCGAGAACGGCCTGCGCGGCGTGCGCGTCGAGAAGATCGGCCTGTTCGGCTGGCAGCTCGACTTCGTCGATCCGATCACCAAGTACTACGTGGTGCTGGTCTTCGTCGCCGCGGCGCTGTGGTTCGTCTCGCGCGTGCTCGCGTCGCCGTTCGGCGCGGTGATCGAGGCGGTGCGCGAGAACGAGAAGCGCGCCGCCGCCTGCGGCTTCGACGTCGCGCGCACCAAGCTGCTCGCGTTCACGCTGTCGGCCGCGGTCTGCGGGCTGGCGGGCACGCTGCGTGCGCTGCACCTGTCGATCGTGCCGATCGACTCGCTGCACTACCTGCAGTCGGGCCAGGCGGTGATGATGTGCCTGCTCGGCGGCATGGGCACCTTCTTCGGGCCGTTCGTCGGCGCGGCGGTGTTCCTGTACCTGGAAGACGTGGTCACGCACCTGACGGCGTACTGGATGGCGGTGGTCGGCGCGATCTTCATGGTCTTCGTGCTGTTCTTCCCGCGCGGGATCTGGGGCTCGACGCTGGGCTGGCTCGAGCGCGCGGCCGGCCAGGGAGAGCGGCCATGACGCACGCAGGCTCCACCCGCTGCTTCCGGGCCGCCGCGCCGGGCCGCCCCAAGCAAGGCCCGACCCTCGCGGAGGGTCGATCGCCGGATCCGGCGATCGGGGTGTCGTCATGACCGCGCCGATCCTGTCGGTGCAGGGCGTGGGCAAGCGCTTCGGCGCGTTCGTCGCGCTGAACGATGTCAGCATCGCGTTCCCGGCCGGCCAGCTCACCGCCATCATCGGCCCGAACGGCGCCGGCAAGAGCACCTTCTTCAACGTCATCAGCGGCGCGTTCGCGCCGAGCAGCGGCACGATCGCGTTCGAGGGCCGCGACGTCACCGGGCTGGCGCAGCACGAGTTCGCGCGCATCGGCATCGCGAAGAGCTTCCAGATCACGAACGTGTTCCGCAGCCTCAGCGCGTTCGAGAACGTGCGCGTCTCGGCGCAGATGCGGCGCTCGCGCTACCAGCTGCTGACGCCGCGCGCCGCGCTCGCCGGCCTGGCCGACGCGGCCGACGCGCTGCTGCGGCGCGTCGGCCTCGGCGCGGTTGCGCACAAGCGCGCCGCCGACCTCGCGCACGGCCAGCAGCGCGCGCTCGAGATCGCGATGGCGCTGGCCGCCGAGCCGCGCCTGCTGCTGATGGACGAGCCGACCGCTGGCATGTCGCCCGAGGAGACGGTCGTGATGATGGACCTGATCACGCGCCTCGCGCAGGAGCGCACCGTCGTGCTGGTCGAGCACAAGATGAAGCTGGTGATGGGGATCTGTCAGCGCCTCGTCGTGCTGCACCACGGCGAGCTGCTCGCGCAGGGCACGCCCGACGACATCCGCGCGAATGCCGACGTGAAGCGCGTCTACCTGGGGCAGGGCTAGATGGAGCGGGCGTCACGGCCGGCGGCGCGTCGCGGCAGGCGGCGCCCGGCGCCGCGTCGCGGCAGGCGGTACCCGGCGCGTGCTCATGCTGTAGCGGTCGGTGCTGCGCACCGACTGCACTGTGCTGCTCGGTCCGGGGTCGCGTCGCCGAACTCGCTGCGTTCGCTGCGCTCACTGCGCTCAGACAGTGGCGCCGAGTCAGACATGGAA
>JAYSLR010000335.1:0-3204 GCA_043725365.1 Rhizobacter sp.
CCGACGCGCGTCGGCGAGACCTTCACGCTGCAACTGCGCCTGAGCGAGGCCGAGATCGGCGCGGCGGCGCGCCGCCTGCACGACCTGAACCCGCTGCACCACGACCCGGCGGCCGCGCGCGCCGCCGGCTACCCGGGGCTGATCGCCAGCGGCGCGCACACCGGCGCGATCTTCATGGGCATGACGGCGACGCACTTCTCGGCGCCCGCGCCCGACGGCGCGGCGCGCTCGGTGCTCGGGCTGGGCTTCGACATCCGCTTCCGCGCCGTGGTGCTGGCCGACGAGGACGTCGTGCTGCGCTGGACGGTCGCGAGCAGTGTGTGGAAGGCCAGCCTGGCCGGCTACCTGACGCAGTGCGCCGGCGAGGTGCATACGCCGCGCGGCCTGGCGCTGACCGGTGCCGCGCACCTGCTGCTGCGCCACGCCTGAGGCGCCGCAGCGGTTACGCTGTGGGCGCGACAACCCCCGGAGATCACCGCCATGCTGCTGAGCGAAGACCACCGCGCCGTGCAGAACGCCGTGCGCGCCTACGTGCAGGACCGCATCGCGCCGCAGGCTGCCGCGTGGGACAAGACGCACCACTTCCCGAAGGCCGAGCTGCGCGGCCTGGCCGAACTCGGCTGCTACGGCGTCGCGGTGCCGACCGAATGGGACGGCGCCGGCCTGGACTACCTGGCACTGGCGATCATCCTCGAGGAGATCGCGGCCGGCGACGGCGCGACCTCGACGGTCGTGAGCGTCAACAACTGCCCGGTCTGCTCGATCCTGATGGCGTGGGCCGACGACGCGCAGAAGGCGCAATGGCTCAGGCCGCTGGCGCGTGGCGAGATGCTCGGCGCGTTCTGCCTGACCGAGCCGCACGTCGGCTCGCAGGCCGACGGGTTGAAGACGACGGCCACGCGAGACGGCGACTCGTACGTGCTGAACGGCGTCAAGCAGTTCATCACCAGCGGCAAGAACGGCGATGTCGCGATCGTGATGGCGGTGACGGACAAGGCCGCCGGGAAAAAGGGCATCAGCGCGTTCATCGTGCCGACCCGCGCGCCCGGCTACAGCGTCGCGCGCCTCGAGGAGAAGATGGGCCAGCACGCCAGCGACACCGCGCAGATCCTGTTCGAGAACTGCCGCGTGCCGGCCGCGAACCGGCTCGGCGACGAGGGCCAGGGGCTGAAGATCGCGCTGTCGGGGCTGGAGGGCGGGCGCATCGGGATCGGCTCGCAGAGCGTGGGCATGGCGCGCGCCGCGTTCGAGGCGGCGCTCGCGTATTCGAAGGAGCGGGTCGCGTTCGGCAAGCCGATCTTCGAGCACCAGGCGCTGCAGTTCCGCCTCGCCGAGATGGCGACGCAGATCGAGGCCGCGCGCCAGCTGATCCACCACGCCGCGAGCCTGAAGGACGCCGGGGTGCCCTGCCTGAAGGAGGCCGCGATGGCCAAGCTGTTCGCCAGCGAGATGGCCGAGCGCGTCTGCAGCGCCGCGATCCAGGTGTTCGGCGGCTACGGCTACGTCAGCGATTTCCCGGTCGAGCGCATCTACCGCGACGTGCGCGTGTGCCAGATCTACGAGGGCACGAGCGATGTGCAGAAGATCCTGATCGGGCGCGCGCTGGCGTAGTGCGGCACGCCGCCGCGCGCGCCGCGCCCGGCCCGCGCAAGTGTGGACTTGTACCGGCATGCGCTGCAGGAACATCCGGTTGCGCCGGTTCACAGGATCCAACGGTTCTTCGCACCTAGGATGCATCGGCCGGCGTGCGTGGTGCACGGCGGCCCGAGGAACCCCGATGTCGCTGATCCTGTTCGCCCCCGGCTCGACGCGTGGCTCGCCGCTTCGCAGCGTGTCGGTCCGCGTGCTGCTGGTCGGTGGCGCACTGGCGGCGCTCGGGCTGCTGGGGGCCGGTGCCGGCCTCGGCTACTGGATGTCGGCACGCATCGCGACGCCGGTGCGGCAGGCGACCCAGGAGCCACCGCGACCGACGCCGCCGTTCGCCGTCGAGCAACTGGGCGCGCTGTCGGGCCGGCTGTTCACACTGGAGAGCCTGGCCAGCCAGCTCAGTGCGCGCCTCGGCGCCGCGCCGGGCGCGGCGCCGAAGCCGGCGCCGCAGGCCAGCGCCGCGAAGCCGGCGGGCAGCGGCGGGCCGATGCTGCCGCCGCGCGCCGACGACAGCGCACTCGACGACCTGGGCTCGCTGCAGTCGCGGCTGGCCGAGATCGAGCAGCAGATCGCGCGCCTGACCGACGCGGACACGCTGCGCAGCCTCGCGCTGATGCGCCTGCCGACGCGCCTGCCGCTGGAGCGGGCGACGCTGGGGTCGCCGTTCGGCAACCGCGACGATCCGTTCACCGGCCGGCGCGCGTTCCACTCCGGGCTGGACTTCGCGGCCGTGCAGGGCACGATCATCCACGCCGCGGCCGGCGGCACCGTCGCGGCGGCCGGCTTCCGGCCGGACTACGGCTGGGAGGTCGAGATCGAGCACGGCAACGGCCTGCGCACGCGCTACGCGCATGCGTCGCGACTGCTGGTCAAGACCGGCGACGTGGTGGCGCCGGGCGACGCGATCGCGGCGGTCGGCTCGACCGGCCGTTCGACCGGACCGCACCTGCACTTCGAGGTCCTGCGCAACGGCGAGGCCGTCGATCCGCGGCGCTATCTGGCGGGCCTCTGAGGGGGCGCCGGCATGTCGTCCCCGCTGCGTGTCGCGCCGAACCCGCTGGCGCACATCCGCCTCGAGTTGTCGACCGGCGGCCGACGCCGCGGCTGGATCGTCGGGTGCCTGCTCGTCGCCGCGGCGCTGCTGATCGGTGCGGCCGCCGGCCGGCTGTTCTGGATCGAGCCCGTCGACCCGCCGCCGGGCGAGGCCGCCGCGCTGCACCAGTTGCAGACGCTGCGGCAGGCGCTCGAGCAGTCGCGCCTGCAGCTGCGCGTGTCCGATGCCCGCAGCCACGAACTGGAACGACAGATCGACACGCTCAACCAGCGCCTGCGCGAGTGCCAGGAGGAACTCGGGTTCTTCCGCAAGGCCCGCGACGGCAAGCGCTGAGCCCACCGCCACCGGAGACCGACACGATGTTCTCGAAACGACCCAAGCGACCGACGATCGAGCTGAAGAAACTGTCGAGCCTGATCGCCGAAGACGTGGAGATCACCGGCGACCTGCACTTCAGCGGCGGCATCCGCATCGACGGCTGCATCAAGGGCAACGTGATCGCG
>JAYSLR010000336.1:0-4276 GCA_043725365.1 Rhizobacter sp.
GCTCGACCAGCATCTCGCGCATGCCGCGGTCGACGATCACCGCCAGCTCGCCGGCGAACGCCGGGTCGTAGGCCTTGCAGTTCGGCACCGTCGCGGCGACCAGGTGGCTCGTGCCGTCCTGGTGCTGCAGGCCTTCGCCGCCGAGCGTCGTGCGCCCGGAGGTGGCGCCGATCAGGAAACCGCGCGCGCGCTGGTCGGCCGCGGCCCAGATCAGGTCGCCGACGCGCTGGAAACCGAACATGCTGTAGTAGATGTAGAACGGCAGCATCGCGAGGCCGTGGTTCGAGTACGCGGTCGCGGCCGCGGTCCACGACGAGATCGCGCCGGCCTCGGTGATGCCCTCTTCGAGGATCTGGCCGGTCGCCGCCTCGCGGTACGACAGCACCGAACCCGAGTCCTCGGGCTGGTAGAGCTGGCCGAACGGCGCGTAGATGCCGACCTGGCGGAACAGCCCGGCCATGCCGAACGTGCGCGCCTCGTCGGCGACGATCGGCACGATGCGGGGCCCCAGCACCGGGTCCTTCAGCAGGTTGCCGAGCAGGCGCACGAAGGCCATCGTCGTGCTCATCTCCTTGCCTGCGGCATCGAGCGCGAACGCGGCGGTCGCGTCGAGCGGCGGCACCGGCAGCACCGGGCAATCGGCGCGCCGCGCCGGCAGCGCCCCGCCGAGTGCCTGGCGCCGGCTGTGCAGGTACTTCAGTTCGGCACTGTCCGGTGCGGGCCGGTAGAACGCCAGTTCCCGCGTCGCCGCATCGTCGAGCGGCAGCGCGAAGCGGTCGCGGAACGCGAGCAGCGCGGCCTCGTCGAGCTTCTTGGCCTGATGCGTGGTCATCCGGCCCTGCGCGGTGTCGCCCATCGCGTAGCCTTTCATCGTCTTCGCGAGCACGACGGTCGGCTGGTCGGTGTGCGCGGCCGCGGCGGCGAACGCGGCGTGGATCTTCACCGCGTCGTGCCCGCCGCGCCGCAGCCGGTCGATGTCCTCGTCGCGCAGGTCGGCGACGAGCGCCAGCAGCTCGGGGTTCTGGCCGAAGAACATCGCGCGGTTGAACGCGCCGTCCTTCGCCGACAGCGTCTGGAACTCGCCGTCGACGGTGTGCGCGAATGCGCGCATCAGTGCGTGGCCGTGGTCGCGTGCGAACAGCACGTCCCAGTCGGAACTCCACAGGCACTTGATGACGCGCCAGCCGGCGCCGGCGAACAGCGACTCGAGCTCGTCGACGATGCGCCCGTTGCCGCGCACCGGGCCGTCCAGGCGCTGCAGGTTGCAGTTGATCACGAAGCTGCAGTTGTCGAGCTGCTCGCGCGCCGCCAGCGACAGTGCGGCGATCGACTCCGGCTCGTCCATCTCGCCGTCGCCGAAGAAGCCCCAGACGCGGCGCTGCGGAGTGCCGTCGCGTGGCGCGTCGAGCAGGCCGCGGTGCTGCAGGTAACGCATGAAGCGCGCCTGGTAGATCGCGTTGATCGGGCCGATGCCCATCGAGCCGGTCGGGAACTGCCAGAAGTCCGGCATCAGCTGCGGGTGCGGGTACGAGCTCAGGCCGCGCGCGCCGTGCGCCGGCGCGCTGAGCTCCTGCCGGTAGTGCGCGAGGTCGTCGGCCGACAGCCGCCCTTCGAGAAAGGCGCGTGCATAGACGCCGGGCGCCGAATGCGGCTGGAAGAACACCAGGTCGCCGAGCTGACCCGCGGCATCGTTGCGGGCGCGGAAGAAGTGGTTGAAGCCGACCTCGAACAGATCCGCCGCCGACGCGTAGCTGGCGATGTGGCCGCCGAGCTCGGCCGAGCCGCCGGTCTCGACCCGGTTCGCGCGCATCACCATCGCCAGCGCATTCCAGCGCATCAGCGCGGCCAGGCGCTGCTCCATCGCGAGATCGCCGGGAAACGGCGGCTGCGCCTCGAGCGCGATGCTGTTGACGTAGGGCGTGACCATCGACGGCAGCCAGTTCAGGCCGCGGCGCCGCGCGTGCACGAGCAGCGCGTCGAGCAGGAAGCGGGCACGTTCCGGCCCGTGCGCCGCGGTCAGCGCGTCGAGCGCCTCGCACCATTCGGCGGTCTCGGTCGGGTCGATGTCGGCGGCGGCGGTCGACAGGATGGCGCCGATGTGGCGCGCGAGCGAAAGGTCGGTCATCGGGCCATTCTGCCGATTTCGCGCGCCTGTTTCAGGCGTCGAACTCGGTCAGCAAGTCGCCGGCCAGCGGCGTGTCGGGCACGAGCCCGCGCGCATCGGCGACCCGCCGACCGTTGACCCAGACACCGTGCACGCCGATCGCGTCGGTGGTCAGCCGTGCCGCACCGGCGGGCAGGTCGTGCACGCGCCGCTTCGGGCCGCGGCCCACCGTGGCCGGGTCGAACAGCAGCAGGTCGGCGCCCCAGCCTTCCCGGATCAGCCCGCGTTGCTGCAGCCCGAGCACGCCGGCCGGGTGCGAGCTCAGCCGCCGCACCGCCTCCGGCAGGCTCATCGCGCCGAGATCGCGCGACCAGTGGCCGAGCAGGTGCAGGCCGAAGCCGGCGTCGTTGAAGAAGGTCAGGTGCGCACCGGCGTCGCTGAGGCTGACGATGCTGTTCGGGTGATTCAGCATGCGGCCGACGGCCTCCTCGTCGCTGTTCAGCAGCTGCGCGGTGAAGACGGTCGCGAGGCCCTCGCCGATCGCGAGGTCGAGCATCGTGTCGAGCGGATCGTGGCCGCGCTCGGCGGCTATTGCCGCGATCGAGCGCTGCTCGAGGTGCGCGTTCTCGGCACGCGCGGTCTCGACGACGTGGACCTTGTCCCACTCGTTGTTGAACAGCCGGAACGTCGTCGGGGCGGCCAGTTCGGCGCGCACCGCGGCGCGGAAGGCCGGGTCGCGCAGAACCGCGATCAGGGCGTCGCCGGCCAGGCCGAGCGCCGGTTGCCAGCTCTTCAATCCTTCGACGGGGTAGGGCGACGCGAGCGTGAAGTCCATCGTCAACGGGCAGCACGAGACCTGGCCGAGCAGCCGGTGGCCGCGCGCGCAGGCTGCGGCGATCGCGGCCAGGTCGTCGAACACCGCATGCGGGTTCGTGCCGTTGTGCAGCAGCGCCGCGATCATCACCGGCCGGCCGCTGCGCGCGGCCAGCGATTCGAGGAACGGGATCGGCGTGTCCCCGCCCTTGGTCAGCATGTAGACGCCGCGGCCGGCCTCGCCCATCGCGTCGACCAGCGCCGCCATCTCGTCGTCGCCGGCCAGCCGCGACGGCATCGGCAGGCCGCCCTCGCCGTTGTGCGCCGGGCTCGTGCTGCTGGCGAAGCCGACCGCGCCGGCGCGCATCGCGTCGCGCACGATGGCCTGCATCTGCGCGATCTCCGGCGCGGTCGCGGCGCGCCGTGCCGCGTCGGCGCCCATCACGTAGGTGCGCACCGACGAATGGCCGATGTAGGCCGCGACGTTGACCGCGCAACCCGCGCGGCGCAGCTGCGCCAGGTACTCGGGGAAGCTCTCGAAGCCCCAGTCGATGCCCTCGCGCAGGGCATCCAGCGACATGCCTTCGACCTGCGTCAGGTTGCGCATCGTCAGCTCGCGATCGGCCGCCCGGCACGGCGCGATCGTGAAGCCGCAGTTGCCGATCACCGCGGTCGTCACGCCGAGCGCGGGCGACGGGCGCACCGTCGGATCCCAGGTGATCTGGGCGTCGAAGTGGGTGTGACTGTCGACGATGCCGGGCATCAGCGCGAGGCCATCGGCATCGATCGTCTGTCTCGCGGCGAGGTCGAGCTGCGGGCCGACTGCGGCGATGCGGCCGGCGTGCACCGCGACGTCGGCGTGCACCGGCGCCGCGCCGGACCCGTCGAAGACGCGCGCGTGGCGGATCAGGAGGTCGATCATGCCGTGCGCAACCGTGGCGCGGCGAACAGCGCTTCCATCTCGCGGCGCACGCGGTAGGCCGAGGTCGTGGTGTCCATCGCCACGTCGGCCCACGACAGGCTCTGGCCCTTCTTCACCGGCCGCGTCACCTTGACGTTGTGCGCCAGCCCGAGCGGCAACCCGCCGAGACGCATCGAGGTGTCGGCCGGCAGCAGCTTGCCCCAGACCGTGTAGCCGCCTTCGCCGTCGAGCAGTTCACCGGGCGCCAGGTCGCGCTTCGCGGTCGCGACCACATCCGCGTTCCAGCATTCGGCGACGCCGGTGGCCTCGCCGCGCAGCGCGACGCTCGCGACCGAGACGCCGACCTCCAGCCCGATCAGGTGCCAGCGCTTGTAGAGCGTGAAGTAGCGGCCGCTCGGGTCGGTGTGGGCGTTGTATTCCTCGAAGCAGTTGCGGAT
>JAYSLR010000337.1:0-1969 GCA_043725365.1 Rhizobacter sp.
CCCGGCGGCGCTCGGTGATGTCGACGAAGGTCACGACCGCGCCCTGCACCGCGCCGGCGTCGAGGATCGGGTACGAGGAGTACTCGGCGCTGAACCGCGAGCCGTCGGCGCGCCACAGCACCTCGCGGTCGATGCGGCACGGCAGGCCCTGGCGGAACGCGTTGAAGATCGGGCAGTCGGCCTCGGGGTAGTGGCGGCCGTCGCCGTGGGTGTGGTGGATCAGGTCGTGCATGTTGCGGCCGAGCACCTGCTCGGCCGGCCAGCCCAGCATCTGCGCGCCGGCCCGGTTGATGAAGGTGCAGCAACCGGCGGTGTCGATGCCGTAGATGCCCTCGCCGGTCGATTCGAGCAGCAGCTGCAGGCGCTGCGTCCAGGCGGCCGCGGTCGCCGGGACGGCACCGGCAGCGGGCAACGGGGCGACGGCGGGCAGCATGCCCGGCGTCGTGCAATCGCCGTGCCACCTGCCGGCGGCGACGCCGCGCACGGCGCGGGGCGGGGTCGGGCGCGCGGTCTGCCGCGCCTCAGCGCAGCAGGTCCCAGACCATCATCACGACCGCCGCCGTCATCAGCAGCACCGCGCCCCAGCCGAGGGCGCGCGTCTTGCGGCGCACCGGCAGCACGCCCATCACCTCGGGCTTGCCGGCCAGCACCATCATCGCGACCATGATCGGCACCGCGACCACGCCGTTGATCACGGCGCTCCAGTACAGCGCCTTCATCGGGTCGATCGGCGTGAAGTCCAGCCCGGTGCCGACGATCGTCGCGATGCCGATGATCGCGTAGAAGCCCTTGGCCTCGCGCCAGTGGCGCTCCAGCCCCTCGGGCCAGGCGAAGGCCTCGGCCACCG
This sequence comes from Rhizobacter sp., assembly GCA_043725365.1. Classification (GTDB taxonomy): domain Bacteria; phylum Pseudomonadota; class Gammaproteobacteria; order Burkholderiales; family Burkholderiaceae_C; genus LMDS01. The sequence goes on from JAYSLR010000337.1 coordinate 848, forward strand.
CGTACGCCGCCGACGAGGCGAGCACCGGCACCGCGAGCAGCCCGGTGGCGATGATGCCGAGCGAGAACAGCGCGAACGCGAAGTCGCCGGCCAGCGGGCGCAGCGCCTGCGCGGCCTGCGCGGCGGTCTGCACGTCGGTGATGCCGGCGCCGTGCAGCACGACCGCACCGGTCAGCATCACGAAGAACGCGATGCCGTTCGAGAACACCATGCCGATCACGGTGTCCAGGCGCATGCGGCGCTTCGCGCGGTTCAGCGTGCGACTGCTCTCGCCGCCGGCCTTCAGGCCGCGCAGCCGCATCTCCTCGACCTCCTGTGCGGCCTGCCAGAAGAACAGGTAGGGCGAGATCGTCGTGCCCAGGATCGCGACGATCATCATCCAGAACGCCTCGTCGGGGATCACCTGCGGCAGCACCAGGTCGTGCAGCACCTGCGCCCACGGAATGCGCACCGTGAACGCCGTGGCGACGTAGACGAACAGGCTCAGCGTCAGCCACTTCAGGATCGGCGCCAGGCGCCGGTACGGCACGAACACCTGCAGCAGCAGGGTCAGCACCCCGAACAGGACCGCATGGAAGTGCGCGCCGCCGCCGACCGCCAGCTGCAGCGCCTCGCCCATCGCCGCGATGTCGGCGGCGATGTTGATGGTGTTGGCAACGAGCAGCAGGCTCACGATCGCGAACAGGAAGACGCGCGGCGTGTGCTGGCGCAGGTTCGCCGCGATGCCCTGGCCGGACTGCCGCCCGATGCGCGCACTGACGAGCTGGATCCCGATCATGAACGGGATCGTCAGGAACACCGTCCAGAGCACGCCGGTGCCGAACTGCGCCCCGGCTTGGGTGTAGGTCGCAATGCCCGAGGGATCGTCGTCGGCCGCCCCGGTGATCACGCCGGGGCCGACGTGCCGCAGGAACGACGGGATGCCGAGCGGCTTCGGGTGGGCGGCGTGCCGTCGGGACATCGGCGATGATCCCACGCAAAGCTGTGCAAACCGGCTTGCACTCGCTGCAGGGCCGTCATCGGCAGCGGTGACAATCGCGTGTCCCGCCAAGCCCCAAACGGGGCTCCACCCAATTGCCCCGATGACGACCAAGCGCTTCTTCCCCCGTCAGGTGGTCGAGT
>JAYSLR010000338.1:0-4765 GCA_043725365.1 Rhizobacter sp.
CAGCCCGTAGCCGTGCACCGCGCGGTCGGGCACGACGTAGTGCAGCGTGTCGGGTGCGGCGCCGAGCAGGCGCAGGCCGCGCAGCGCGACCGCGCAGGCGGTCGCGCCGTCGCAATCGTAGTCGGCGACGACGCAGACGCGCTGCCGCTGCGCGATCGCGTCGGCCAGGAAGCGCGCGGCCGCCTGCACGCCGAGCAGGTCGCCGGGTGGCAGCAGCCGCGCGAGGCCGTCGTCGAGCTCGTCGGGCGCACGCACGCCGCGGCCCGCGAACAGCCGCGCCAGCAGCGGCGCCACGCCGGCCTGCTCGAGCGCCCAGACGGCGCGCGGCGGCGCGTCGCGCAGCCGGATCGTCGGCGCGGCGGGGGCGGCCATCAGAGCGCCTCCAGCACCGTGTGTGGCGCGGCGGCCTGCCAGCGCGCGAGCAGCCGCTGCCGCAGCGAGCGCGGCGCGGTCTCGAAGCGCTGCGCGCTGCGCTCGCCGGCCAGGGTCAGCGCGACCGGGCGATCGTCGCGGGCCGCGGCGAGCAACCCGGCCAGGGCACCGGCATCGAGCGCGCGCCAGGCTTCGGCCCAGGCCGCCCAGTCCTCGGCGAGCAGCGGCGCGCGCAGGGTGTCGTCGACGCGCAGGCTCTCCGGCGGCTCGGGCTGGCGCCGGCCGCAGCCGCTGAGCCAGAACGAGTTCAGGCTCAGCGCGCCGCGCTGCTCGCGCGCCTCGTTCAGCGGATGCGGGTACAGCAGCAATTGCAGCTCGCTCTGCAGGCGCCGCACGCGCTGCGCCGCGCTGTTGCGCGCGTCGCTGCCGCGCATCCAGAGTTCGACGTTGCGGCCGATCACCCGGTCCAGCGACGCGCAGGGCAGCCCGTCCAGGCTGTCGTGCGCCGCGTACCAGCGCGAGGGGGCGCCCCAGGCGAGGCGAAAGCCCTCGCTCTCGAAGAGATCGCGCACCGCGTCGAACGCGGCGCGCGATTCGGCCTCGCCGAGCTCCAGCGCGGCCGGGTCGGCGAGCGTCACGTGGTCGCGGCCGACGTGCCAGTGCGCCGGCGTGACCAGGCCCCAGGCGAGCGTGCCGACCTCGATCCCGTCGCGGGCGGCGGCCTGCGCGGCGAACGGCAGCGTGCCGTCGGCGCCGTGCCAGCCGGCGGCGGCGGCGAGCGCGCGCTCGTGCGGCGGCGTCAGCGTGTAGGCGTCGCCGTCGTCGCGCTGCGTCGGCGTCAGGCACGCCAGCAGCTGGGCCAGGTTCGGCAGTGCCAGGTCGTGCAGCACCTGCGACACGGCGTCGGACACGCCCGACGCGAAGGGAATCAGCAACTGCATGGCGCGGATTATCCGGTGCGTCCCGGCGCCGCGCCGCGCGCGAAGCGTCCTGTAGCATCGCCTCCCCATGAACTGGCCCTACGAATTGCAGATCGGCTGGCGCTACACCCGCGCCGGCCGCGCCGGGCGCCGCAACCGCTTCATTTCGTTCATCTCCGGCGTGTCGATGCTGGGCATTGCGCTGGGGGTCTGGGCGCTGATCGTGGTGCTGTCGGTGATGAACGGCTTCCGCAAGGAAGTGCAGGACCGGATGCTGTCGGTGATCCCGCACGTCGAGGTGCTCAGCGCCGACGGCAATGCGTTGCCCGACTGGAAGGCCACGCTCGCCACGATCAAGGCCGTGCCCGGCGCCGGAACCGAGGTGATCGGCGCCGCACCGTTCGTCTCGACGCAGGCGCTGATGGCGCGCGGCGACGAGATGCGCGGCGTGATCGTGCGCGGCATCTCGCCGAACGACGAAGCGACGGTCACCGAGGTCGCCGCGCAACTCAAGGACACCGTGCTGGCGCGCCTCGTGCCCGGCGCGTGGAACGTGGTGCTGGGCATCGAGCTCGCGCGCTCGCTCGGTGTGCACGAAGGCGACAAGGTCACTGTGGTGCTGCCGGGCGGGCAGGTCACGCCGGCCGGTGTCGTGCCGCGGCTGCGCCAGCTGACCGTGGTCGGTACCTTCAACGCCGGCCACTACGAATACGACAGCACGCTCGCGCTGGTGCAGCTCGACGACGCCGCGAAGCTGTTCCGCACCGAAGGCCCGACCGGCGTGCAGCTGAAGCTGCGCAGCCAGAACGAGGCGCGCGAGGTCGGCTTCCGGTTGCAGGACGCGCTCGGGCCGCAGTACGCGGTGCGCGACTGGACCCGCACCAACAGCAACTGGTTTGCCGCGGTCGAGATCGAGAAGAAGATGATGTTCATCATCCTGACGCTGATCGTCGCCGTGGCGGCGTTCAACCTGGTCTCGACGCTGGTGATGACGGTGACCGACAAGCAGGCCGACATCGCGATCCTGCGCACGCTGGGCGCGAGCCCGCGCTCGGTGATGGCGATCTTCATGGTGCAGGGCGCGCTGTCGGGGATCATCGGCACGCTCGCCGGCGTGCTGATCGGGCTGCTGACCGCGTTCAACGTCGGCGCCATCGTGTCGTTCATCGAGGCCGTGCTGCGCATCACCGTCCTGCCGTCGAGCGTCTACCTGATCAGCCGCATGCCGAGCGACCCGCAGGCCGGCGACATCGTGCCGATCTTCCTGATCTCGCTGCTGCTGTCCTTCGTCGCGACGCTCTACCCGAGCTGGCGCGCGAGCCGCGTTCAGCCGGCCGAGGCGCTGCGCTATGAGTGAGCTGACCCCTCGGCCGTCGGGTACGCCGGTCGACCCCCCGGGGGGGTCGGGCCGGCTTGGGAGCGGCCCGGCGCTCGGCCCGAATGACGCGGTGATCCGCGCCAGCGGCCTTCACAAGCGCTTTACCGAAGGCAGCGGCGACGATGCGCTCGACGTGCACGTTCTGCAGGGCGTGGACCTCACGGTGGCGCGCGGCGAAACCATCGCGATCGTGGGCGCGTCGGGTTCGGGCAAGAGCACCTTGCTGCACCTGATGGGCGGGCTGGAGATGCCGAGCCAGGGCCGGGTCGAGCTGATGGGTCGCGATTTCGCCGAGATGGGCGCGGGCGCGCAGGGCGAGTGGCGCAACCGCCACCTCGGCTTCATCTACCAGTTCCACCACCTGCTGCCCGAGTTCAGCGCGCTCGACAATGTCGCGATGCCGCTGCGCATCCGCCGCGCGCCCCAGCCCGAGGCGCGCGAGCGCGCCGCGGCCGTGCTGGCACAGGTCGGGCTGGCGCAGCGGCTGCGGCACCGGCCGTCGCAGCTGTCGGGCGGCGAGCGCCAGCGCGTCGCGATCGCGCGCGCCCTCGCCGGCGGCCCGGCCTGCGTGCTCGCGGACGAACCGACCGGCAACCTCGACCGCGAAACCGCCGACGGCGTGTTCGAGCTGATGCTGGAACTGGCGCGAGGCCAGCGCATGGCCTTCGTCGTCGTCACCCACGACGAGACGCTGGCCGCGCGCTGCGGCCGCGTGCTGCGGCTCAAGCAGGGAAAGCTGGCGGGCTGAGGCCGGGCGCCGACCCGCGCTCAGGCGCAGCTGACGCGGTCGCGGCCGCCGTTCTTCGACTGGTACAACGCACCGTCGGCGCGTGCGATCAGCGCCTGCGCGTCGTCGCCCGGGCGCAGCGCGGCCACGCCGCCCGAGATCGTCACCGTGAACAGCACCTCCTGGGTGCTGCGGTTGCGGATCTTCATCGCCTTGGCGCGCTGCCGCACCTGATCGGCCAGGCGCGTGGCGTCGGCCAGCGTGCTGTGCGGCAGCACGATCGCGAACTCTTCGCCGCCGTAGCGCGCCGCGGCATGCTCGGGGTCGGTCACGGCCAGACGCAGGATCTCGCCCAGGCCCTGGATCACGCGGTCGCCCATCACGTGGCCGTGCGCGTCGTTGACCTGCTTGAAGTGATCGATGTCGAGCATCACCAGGCAGTGCTGGTGGCCGTCCGCCGGCGGCTGCTTCAGCAGCGAGGCGATCTTCTGGTCGAAGCCCTTGCGGTTCAGGATCGCCGTCAGCGGGTCCAGCAGGGCCTCGCCGCGGGCCCGGTCGAGGTCGGTGCGCAGCCGCGCGATCTCGGTCTGGCTGGCGCTGACCTGCTGCTGCAGCGCGTCGGCCGAGCTCTTCATCTCGGCGGTGCCCGCCAGGGCCTCGTCCAGGTGCGGCGACAGCACCGCGACATCCGCCGCGCGCAAAGCCGCCGACAGGTCGTCGAGCTGCGCACCGAAGCGATGCGCGCGCGTGCCGGTCTGCGATGCGCTGCTCGCGATGCCGGTCATCACGCGCTGCAGTTCGCCGCCGATGCGCTGCATGATCGCCGCGTCCGGCGGCACGATGTGCTCCTGGTACAGGCGTGCGACCACCGCGTCGCTGAACGGCGCGTTCTCCTGCAGCCGCTGCTCGACCGCGGCGTGCAGGGTCGGGTTGGTGCCGGCCGCGTACTCGTACCAGAGCGTGAAGGTGACCGGGTTGAATGCCGCCTCGTGGCGGCCCATGTGGCCGAGGGCCACGCGCAGCAGTTCGGCACTGCGCTCCTTCGGTTCGGTGTAACGCATCGGTTCGTTCGCCTTGGCTGCCTCGGATGGCGGTGTGCGCGGGAAGCGGCCGCGGCGCTCAGAAGCGCGAGCCCGGCTCGCGCAGAAAGGCCACTTCCTCGGCGGTGGATTGTCGGCCCAATATCGCGTTGCGGTGCGGGAAACGGCCGAAGCGATGCACAACCTCGCGGTGCTTGTGGGCGTAAGCCAACATCTCCTGCAGTTCGGGCGCCTCGGCGGCCAGCCGGGTGAACAGCCGCACCGCTTCGTCCTGCATCGCCAGCCCCTCGGCATGCTCGAAGGGCATGTAGACGAAGGCGCGCCACTG
>JAYSLR010000339.1:0-3901 GCA_043725365.1 Rhizobacter sp.
GATCGTGTCGGCGATGCCGCAATGGTCGACGCCGATGCCCTTCATCAGCAGCACGACGCGCTCGACCTCGTCGGGCGTGACCTCGCCCTGGTACGGGCAGCCGAGCGCGACCGAGACCGCGCAGCGCACCTTGATCGCCTGCGCGTGCGCGGCTTCGACGACCGGGCGGAAGCGCTCGATGCTTTCCTCGATGCCGCAGTTGATGTTGCGCTGGCTGAAGGCCTCGCTGGCCGCGCCGAACACGACGATCTCGTCGGGGCGGATCGCGGGGTCGGCGATCGCCGCCTCGAAGCCCTTCAGGTTCGGCGTCAGCACCGAGTAGCGCACACCATGCGTGCGCCGCACGCCGGCCATCACCTGGGCGTTGTCGGCCATCTGCGGCACCCACTTCGGGCTGACGTAGCTGGTGACCTCGATCTCGCGCAGACCGGCGGCCTGCAGCATGTGCACGAGTTCGATCTTGGTCGCCGCATCGACCGGCGACTTCTCGTTCTGCAGCCCGTCGCGCGGGCCGACCTCGACGAGGGTGACGTGGGAAGGAATCATCGCAAGGGCCTCACAAGCTGCGGTCCCGGAGGCGGAACCACACGCGCATTTTGCGCCGGGCCGCCACCAGGCGCGGCGCCAAGGTCATGCGGCCACCGGCGCCAGGCGCAGCAGTTCGCCGCCCTCGCTAACCTGGTCGCCGACGGCATACAGCAGCTCGGCGATCGTGCCGTCGCGCGGCGCGGCGATCGTGTGCTCCATCTTCATCGCCTCCATCACCGCGAGCGGCTGGCCCTGCTTGACGGTGTCGCCGACACCCGCGAGGAACGCGATCACTTTGCCCGGCATCGGCGCGGCCAGCCCGCCGGACTCGACCGCGCCGTCGGCCGAATGCGCGATCGGGTCGAATTCGTCGACGACCGCCGAGCCGTCGGGCGCGAACACGCTGAAGCGTTCGCCGGTGGCGTAGACGGTCAGGCCCAGGCGGCGCTCGGCCAGCGTCACGTCGTAGCGGCTCGCGCCGAGCGCGCGCGTCGCCAATGGCCAGCGCTGCGCGCCGGACACGAGCGTCTGCGCACCGGCGTTGCGCTCGAGCGTGAAGACATGGTGCGTGCCCTGTGCCATCAGGTCGAAGCGGCGCATCGCGCTGCCGTGCAGGCGCCAGCCGTCGCGGCGCGACCACGGATCGGTGCTCTCGAGCGCGCGCTCCGCGGCCAGTGCATGCGCGACGACGCCGGCCGCCGCGACCTCGATCGGCAGCGGCGCGGCGTTGAACAGCAGCGCGCGCTCGCGCTCGATCAGCGCGGTGTCGAGATCGGCGTTCGCGAACGACGGGCTCGCGACCACGCGGCGCAGGAACGCGACGTTGGTGTGCAGCCCGACGATGTGCGTGGCCGCGAGCGCCGCGTCGAGCCGCGCCAGCGCCTGCGTGCGATCGGCACCCCAGACGATCAGCTTCGCGATCATCGAATCGTAGAACGGCAGCACCGCATCGCCTTCGCGCACGCCGGCATCGACGCGGGTGTCGCCGCGTTCGAAGCTCAGCGCATCGGGCGGCGTGCGGTACACGTCGAGCCGGCCGGTCGCCGGCAGGAAGTTCGAGTCCGGGTTCTCGGCGCAGATGCGCGCCTCGATCGCATGGCCGTGGATGCGCAGCTCGTGCTGCTGCAGCGGCAGCGGTTCGCCCGACGCGACGCGCAACTGCCACTCGACCAGGTCGAGGCCAGTGATCGCCTCGGTGACCGGGTGCTCGACCTGCAGCCGGGTGTTCATTTCCATGAAGAAGAACTTCAGGTCGCCGCCCGCGGTCGGCTCGGCGATGAACTCCACCGTGCCGGCGCCGACATAGCCGACCGCCTTGGCCGCGGCGACCGCTGCCGCGCCCATCTCGGCGCGCCGCACCTCGCTCATGCCCGGCGCCGGCGCTTCTTCCAGCACCTTCTGGTGGCGGCGCTGCACCGAGCAGTCGCGCTCGAACAGGTAGACGCAGTTCCCGTGCGTGTCGCCGAAGACCTGGATCTCGATGTGGCGCGGGCGCGTGACGTAGCGTTCGATCAGCACCGCCTCACTGCCGAAGCTGTTCAGCGCCTCGCGCTTGCACGACGCGAGCGCGGCGTCGAACTCCTCGCCCTTCGTGACGATGCGCATGCCCTTGCCGCCGCCGCCGGCGCTGGCCTTGATCAGCACCGGGTAGCCGATCGCATCGGCGGCGCCGCGCAGCATCTGCGGGTCCTGCCCCGCACCGTGGTAACCCGGCACCAGCGGCACGCCGGCCTTCTCCATCAGCTGCTTCGATTCGGCCTTCAGCCCCATCGCCTTGATCGCCGACGGCGGCGGGCCGATGAAGACCAGCCCGGCGTCGGCGCAGGCCTGCGCGAAGTCCTCGTTTTCGCTCAGGAAACCATAGCCGGGGTGCACGGCCTGCGCGCCGGTGGCGAGCGCGGCGGCGATCACGCGCTCGCCGCGCAGGTAGCTTTCGCGCGGCGCCGCGCCGCCGATGTGCACCGCCTCGTCGCAGGCCAGCACGTGCTTCGCGTTCGCGTCGGCGTCGGAGTAGATCGCGACGCTGCGGATGCCCAGGCGCCGGCACGTCGCCGCGACGCGGCACGCGATTTCACCCCGATTGGCGATCAGAATCTTGTTGAACATCGAATCCTCACGTCGACGGTTGACCCGCCCCGAACCAGCCCGAGACGCGCCGCACAAGGCGACGCAGGAATTTCGCGAACACGGCGATCAGCGCCACCATCACGACCAGCGCGACCGCGAGCGCCGCGAAGAACAGGTAAGGGTGCTGCCACGACAGCCACAGGCTGGCGGGCACGACGCCGTCGCCGAGCAGCGACAACCCGAGGTTCGAGAACGGCTCGGGCGACGTATTCACCGCGGCCCGCGTGGTCGCCTTCGCGATGTGGCTGGTCGCGGCCAGCGTGCCGCCCATCAGCGCCGCGGCGAGCGCCCAGCTCGGCTGGTCGGCGCCGAACACCGCCGCCGCCAGCGCCGCGCCGGCCGGGATGCGCACCAGCGTGTGGATCGCGTCCCACAGCGTGTCGATGCCGGGGACCTTGTCGGCGAAGAACTCGACGAACAGCATGACGCCGCTCGCCACCAGCATCACCGGCGATTCCAGCAGCCGCAGCCCGGCCGGCAGATCCACCCAGCCGAGGAGGCCGGCCATGCCGGTGATGAACACGACCGCGTACAGGCGCAGCCCGCTCGCCCAGCCGAGCGCCGCCGCGATCGCGAGCAGGCCGGCCGTGTCGAGCGGCAGCGCGTGCACGGTTGCTCACCCTTCGAGCCACGCCGGTCGGCGCTTGTTCAGGAAGCTCTGCACGCCCTCGCGGCCCTCGTCGCTGGCGCGGATGTCGGCGATGCGGCGTGCGGTCTCGGCGCGCAAGGCCACGTCGATCGGGTGGCCGGCGATGTCCTGCACCAGCGCCTTGCACGCGCGCGTCGCCATCGGCCCGTTCGCGACCAGCGTCGCGACGATCTCGGCGATCTTGGCGTCGAGCGCATCGGCCGCGACGACCGCGTGGACGAAGCCCATCGCGGCGGCCTGCGCGGCGCTGAAGCGCTCGGCGCTGACGAAGTAGCGCCGCGCCGCCTGCTCGCCCATCGCGCGGATCACGTACGGGCTGATCGTGCCCGGCAGCAACCCGAGCTTCGCCTCGCTCAGGCAGAAGTTCACGCCGTCGGCCGCGACCAGCACGTCGCAGACCGCCGCGAGGCCGACGCCGCCGGCATAGCAGTCGCCGTGCACCCGGCCGACCACCGGCACCGGGCAGCGCCAGACCGCCCACAGCATGTCGGCCAGCGCCTGCGCGTCGGCGCGGTTCTGCTCCCAGTCGAAGCCGGCCATCGCGCGCATCCACGACAGGTCGGCGCCGGCGCAGAAGGCCTTGCCGTGGCCGCCGAG
>JAYSLR010000340.1:0-11242 GCA_043725365.1 Rhizobacter sp.
CACGAACTCGTCGATGTAGAACTGGTAGTTCGTGAACAGCACGAAGTTCTGGAAGTGCTCGGGCGCGGTGCCGGTGTAGTGGCGCAGCCGGTGCAGTGAGTAGTCGACGCGCGGCGCGGTGAACAGCGCCAGCGGTCGGGCCGTGCCGGGCGCCGCCTCGTAGGTGCCGTTGGCGATGCCGTCGTCCATTGCGTTCAGGTCGGGCAGGTCGAAGCGGTCGCGCATCAGCATGCGGCGCTCGGCGCTGAGGCTGCCCTCGATGTGGTCGTTCTCGGCGAACGAGAAGTGCACCGGGATCGGCTGCGCACTGGTGCCGATCTCGATCGACACCTGGTGGTTCTTCAGCAGCAGGCGGAACTGCTCCAGATAGTAGTTCGCGAACAGGTCCGGCCGCGTCAGCGTGGTCTCGTAGGTGCCCGGGCCGGCCACGAAGCCGTAGCTCAGGCGCGAGTCGGCGCGCGCCACGGTGTCGGTGTGCACGCGCACGAACGGGTAGCAGGCGCGCACCCGTTCGACCATCGCATCGCCGGCGACGAAGGACTGCAGTGCCGTGCGCAGGTGCTGGATGCTGCCTTCGTAGATGGTGCGCACCTGGGCGAGCGCGGCGGCAGGATCGGTGAAGCGGACGGGGGCGAGGTAGTTGGGGACTGCGGACATGTTCTTCCTTTGGCGGCGGCGCTCATTTTCTCCCCGGAAGCGCGCCGCGCCTGAGCGCCGGCTTGCATTTCGTGACCTCGCTTGTCCTACAAGGGTCGCGGCGATCCGCCGACCCTGCGAACGCGGCGCGGCTCCTAAGGTTGAACCAGCCGTTTTCGATCGGCCGTTTGTCTCGCACCCAGGGCCCTGCAACGGGCCTGCAACGACCAAGGAGTTCCACCATGAGCGCTTCCAAGATCCTGACCGCCGCGATCACCGCGGCAACCATCGTCGGCACCGTCGGCTTCGTCTCTGCGCAGACCAGCAGCGACGGTTCGACGACGCCCGCTGCGAGCAGTTCCGAGCCGACGACCACGCAGTCCGCCTCGCCGCAGGACATGCCGAAGCCGGCGACCGACCCGGCGCCAACCCCGACCCCGTCCAACACCGACGCGTCGCCTGCGCCTGCGAACGGCATGTCGACCGCGCCGTCGACCGGCAGCGACACTGCCGCACCCGCGAGCGAGCCGCAGCCGAAGGCCGACCGGAACTGAGGACGGTTCGATGCGACCCGGTGGCCTTCTCGCGCGGCCGGCCGAGCTTTGTGCCGGCCTGCGCCAGGGCGTGTTGCTGGGCGCCGCAGTCGTGGTGATGATCCTGCCGCCGGCGGGTCTCGCCACGGCGCCGCTGCGTTCGGCGCAGCAGCACGGCGAGGCGCGGCGTGTCGACGCGCGCATCGCCGATTTCGACGGCCACGCCGCATCCGCCGACGCGCGGCTGGTGGCCGACTGGATCGCGCGCACGCAGGACAACCGGCACGCGCCGTTCGTCATCCTCGACAAGCGCGACGCGCGCGTGTTCGTGTTCGACGCCGGCGCGCGGCTGATCGACACCAGTCCGGTGCTGCTGGGCGTGGCGCCGGGCGATGATTCGGTGGCGGGCATCGGCAAGCGCCCGATCGCGCAGGTCCGACCCGAAGAGCGCACGACGCCTGCGGGTCGATTCGTCAGCCAGCCGGGGCGCAATGCGTCCGGCGAAGATGTCGTGTGGGTCGATTACGCCGACTCGGTCTCGATGCACCGCGTGCGGCCGATCGACCCGAAGGAGCGGCGGCTCGAGCGCCTCGCGTCGAACGACCCGGCCCAGCGTCGCATCTCGTACGGATGCATCAACGTGCCGGTGGCATTTTTCGACGCCGTGATCAAGCCGGTGCTCGGCACGCGTCCCGCCGTGGTCTACGTGCTGCCCGAAACCCGGGACGTCGGGCAGACCTTCGCCGGCGTCCGCGACCGTGCGCCTGTGATACCGAGAACCTGAGGACGCTCCGCCCGACGCGCCGGCGGCGTTGCGCTGTCGAGCCGCCGAGCGCGAACGTACACTGCGCTGCGGCACGACGGGTGCCTGGAGCGCGACGATGAAGGTGTTGGTACTCGGCAGCGGCGTGATCGGGGTGTCCTGCGCCTACCAGCTCGCGCGGGCCGGGCACGAGGTGACGGTCGTCGACCGCCAGCCGGCCGCGGCGCTCGAGACCAGCTACGGCAATGCCGGCGAAGTCTCGCCCGGCTACTCGTCCCCCTGGGCCGGCCCGGGCGTGCCGATCAAGGCGATCAAGTGGTTGCTGATGCAGCACCGGCCGCTCGTGATCCGCCCCAACATCGACCTGAACCTGATCCGCTGGGGCCTGGCGATGCTGCGCAACTGCACCAGCGCGCGCTACGAGCTCAACAAGGGACGCATGGTGCGCCTGGCCGAGTACAGCCGCGATTGCCTGAAGGCGCTGCGCGCCGACACCGGCATCCGCTACGACGAACGCATGCAGGGCACCCTGCAGCTGTTCCGCACGCAGGCGCAGCTCGACGGCACCGCTGCCGACATCGCGATCCTGAAGCGCTATGGCGTGAGCTTCGAACTGCTCGACCGCGACGGCTGCATCCGCCACGAGCCCGCGCTCGCGCACGTGCGCGACAAGTTCGTCGGCGGCCTGCTGCTGCCCGGCGACGAGACCGGCGACTGCTTCAAGTTCACGCAGAACCTCGCGGCGCTGGCCGTGCAGCAGGGCGTGCAGTTCCGCTACGGCACCCAGATCAAGCGGCTGCTGCTGGCCGGCAAGCAGATCGATGGCGTGCTCACCGACGCCGGCACGCTCGCGGCCGACGCCTACCTCGTCGCGCTCGGCAGCTATTCGCCGCTGCTGCTGAAGCCGGTCGGCATCCGCATTCCGGTGTACCCGGTCAAGGGCTACTCGATCACGGTGCCGATCACCGATGCGAGCGCTGCGCCCGAATCGACGGTGATGGACGAGAGCCACAAGGTCGCGGTCACGCGCCTGGGCGACCGCATCCGCGTCGGCGGCACCGCCGAACTCGCCGGCTACACGTTGAAGCTGCACGACGCGCGGCGCGCGACGCTGGAGCACGTCGTCAGCGACCTTTTTCCGCGCGGCGGCGACGTGACGCGCGCCGAGTTCTGGTGCGGGCTGCGCCCGATGACGCCGGACGGCACGCCGGTCGTCGGCGGCACACGCCTGCCGAACCTGTTCCTGGCGACCGGCCACGGCACGCTCGGCTGGACCATGGCCGCCGGCACCGGCCGCGTGATGGCCGACGTGATCTCGGGCCGCGCGCCGGGCATAGCCCTGGACGGGCTCACCGTCGAGCGCTACCCGGCCGCCTACGCCTGACGGTCGGCGCCGGACGGGCGCCTTCGGCGCTTCGCTACAGTCCCGGGCCAGGAGACCGCAACGATGTCGACGAGCGACCGGAAAGTTCATGCCCCGATGGCCTGCACCGTGATCGAGGTGACGGTCGCGCTCGGCCAGGCGGTGCGCGCCGGTCAGACCCTGCTGGTGCTCGAGGCGATGAAGATGGAGCACGAGCTGCGCGCCGAGGTCGACGGCCAGGTGCTGGAGCTCGGCGCGCGCGCCGGCGAGCTGGTCGCCGAAGGCGATCTGCTGATGCGGCTCGGCGCGCTCGCAGGCACCGCGAGCGCGCCGCTGGCCGCGGCACCGGCCGCCAGCCCGGCCGCCGCGGCGCTGCGCACCGACCTGCAGGAGGTGATCGCTCGCCACGCCTTCACGCTCGATGCGCAACGCCCCGACGCCGTCGCGAAGCGCCATGCGCTGGGCCTGCGCAGCGCGCGCGAGAACATCGCCGACCTGTGCGATGCGGGCAGCTTCGTCGAATACGGTGCGCTGGCGATCGCCGCGCAGCGCTCGCGCCGCAGCCTCGACGACCTGATTGCCCACACGCCGGCCGACGGCATGGTCACCGGCATCGGCAGTGTCAACGCGGCACGGTTCGGCGAGGCCAGGGCGCGCTGCGTCGTGATGGCCTACGACGCCACCGTGCTCGCGGGCACGCAGGGCATGCGCAACCACCAGAAGACCGACCGGATGCTGGGCATCGCGCTGCAGCAGCGGCTGCCGGTCGTGCTGTTCGCCGAGGGCGGCGGCGGCCGGCCCGGCGACACCGACATGCCCGTCGTCGCCGGCTTGCACGTGACGAGCTTCGCGGCCTATGCGCGCCTGAGCGGCCAGGTGCCGGTGATCGGCATCGTCGCCGGGCGCTGCTTCGCCGGCAACGCCGCGCTGCTCGGCTGCAGCGACGTGATCATCGCGACCCGGCGCAGCAACATCGGCATGGGCGGCCCGGCGATGGTCGAGGGCGGTGGCCTGGGCAGCTTCGCGCCGGAACAGATCGGACCGAGCGAGCTGCAGTCGGCGAACGGCGTGATCGACCTGCTGGTCGACGACGAGGCCGCCGCGGTGGCCGTGGCGCGCCAATACCTGGGCTACTTCCAGGGTGCGACGGCCACCTGGTCGGCCGCCGATCCGATGCTGCTGCGCGATGCGCTGCCCGAGAACCGCGTGCGCGCCTACGACATGCGCCAGGTGATGCGCGGGGTGGCCGACACCGATTCGCTGCTCGAACTGCGCGCCGGCTTTGGCGCCGGCATCTTCACCGCGCTGGCGCGCATCGAGGGGCGGCCGATCGGCCTGATCGCGAGCAACCCGATGCACCTGGGCGGCGCGATCGATGCCGACGCCGCCGACAAGGCGGCGCGCTTCATGCAGTTGTGCGACGCGCACGGGCTGCCGCTGGTCTCGCTGGTCGACACGCCCGGCTTCATGGTCGGCCCCGAGATCGAGGCCCGGGCGCAGGTGCGTCACGTGAGCCGGATGTTCGTTGCCGCGGCGCACCTGCGCGTGCCGTTCCTCGCGATCGTGCTGCGCAAGGGCTACGGGCTGGGCGCGATGGCGATGACCGGCGGCGGCTTCCACGCGCCGCTGTTCACCGCGGCGTGGCCCAGCGGCGAGTTCGGCGCGATGGGGCTGGAAGGTGCGGTGCGGCTGGGTTACCGCAAGGAACTGGAAGCGGTGCCGCCCGGCCCGCAGCGCGACGCGCTGTACCAGCGCCATGTCGACGAGCACTACGCGAAGGGCAAGGCGATCAACATGGCGGCGACGCTGGAGATCGACGCGGTGATCGATCCGGCCGAGACGCGGCGCTGGCTGGCGCAGGGGCTGGCGTCCGCGCGTGTGACCGCGCCCACGACCCGGGGCATCGATCCCTGGTGAACGACCTCAGGCCGGCTCGGAGACGCCCTGCGGCGCGTCCGGCCAGTGGCGCGATTGCAGGGCCGGGTGTGCGGCCTCGTAGCCGAGCTCGACCGCCTCGCTCTCGTCGGCCGGGCGATCCGCAGCCGGCGCGGCGTTGCGGCCCGAGAAGTACCAGCGCCGCACGTCGGCCACCCAATCCGCATCGCTTGCCATCATCGCCTCCGGACGGGCCGCGGCAGGCGGCCCCGATGCACGAATCGTCCGCGCGGCGCGGGGTCCGCACCATCGGCTGATCGGTGAAGTCGCTGTAGGGGTTCGCCTACGCATCGCGTCGGGCAATGTGTGGTCAGATGACGACCTGCCGATCTGAGCGCCGCACCGACCCAGATGACCCCGACCGCCCCGCTGGCAGCCACTGCGACCGTCGACGCCGCGCACCCGGGCGCTCCGGCGGTACGGCACCTGCGCCAGGTCCTGCTGTGGCCGCTGCGCCTGATGCCGCTGCGCCGCGCCGGCGAGCAGCCGCGGCGCACGCCCTGGCAGGTGCTGCGCGACCTGGGCGAGGCCTCGCCCTGGCGCGAGGTCGTCGACGAATACACCGGCGACAGCGCACGCTTCCATGAGCGCCACTACAACGAGTTCGTGACCTTCCTGCCGTACGTGCAGCGCTTCCTGTACGGCGAGGGGCGCAAGGCCAGGGCAGGGTCGCGCGGCGCCGCGGGCGACCGCGACGCCGACGCGCCGATGCGCGTGTTCCGGCGCGCCGACGTCGCGCAGGCGCGTGTCGTCGCCCGCCCGGGCGACGCGCCGGTGACGCTGGAGGTCGTCCACGTCGATCTGTACTTCTTCTTCGACGTCGACGTCGTGCTGCTCAACGTCGAGCTCGGTGCCAACGACCTGACGCTGAGCCAGGCCCAGGAGCAGCTCTACCGCTTCGGCCGTGGCTACCCGGCGGGCTGGGACGCGGCCGGCCGCGCGCTGCACACCGCGGACAGCGTCGAATGGCTGGACGCCCAGGGCGCGGTCATGGCGCGCTCCGACGCCCAGCAGCGCGAGCTGTTCCTGGCGCACGTCGCCGAGCACCGTGCGCCGCGCATCGCGGCGCACTGGGCCTTCATGCTGCGGCCGCTGGTAGCGGATCATTCCGAAGAAGCCGGCGAGTTGCGCTTCCGTCAGATCGAGTACTACCGGATGCCGCTGATGGGCTACCTCGCGCTCGACGACCCGCGTGCGCTGACCCGCAACGACTTCGTCCGCCTCGGCCTGGTGACCGGCGCCGGCGGCAGCGACAACGGCAGCCTGGCCGACGCGGGCGGGCCGGGCGCCGCGCCGCCCTACAGCGCCGAGCACCTCGCCGACTTCGAGCAGCGCTACTGCTACGACCGTTTCTGGGCCAACGCCGGCGCCGCGCCGAACACGCGCTACCTGTGCAGCGGCCACGCGCTGATCGTCATCGGCGATGCGCGCTCCGAGTTCTACGGCTGCCGCGACCGCGGCGTGCTCGCGCAGTTCCGGCATCAGCACTTCCTGCTGTTCCTGATCGCGCACTTCCAGAAGGCGGCGCTGCTGATGTCCTCGGACCGATTGGTCGAGGCGCTGAAGAATCTCGATGTCGGCCACGCCGACAGCGTGCGTGCGTTCAAGCGCTCGATCCGCCGCAGCTTCGAGGGCTTCCTGCGCTTCACGCACCGCTACTGGTTCCACGAGGTCTCCGAGCAGGCGCAGGTGCGCGCGTTGTTCCACCTGTGCACCACGCACCTCGGCACCGACGCGCTGTACGACGAGGTCAAGGTGCGCATCGCCGACATGAACACCTACCTCGACGCCGACAGCCTGCGCCGCCAGGCCAACACCGTGGTGCGCCTGACGGTGGTCACGATCCTCGGCCTGATCGGCACCGTGACGACCGGCTTCCTCGGCATGAACCTGCTCGCCGAGGCCGACGCGCCGCTGGCCCGCAAGCTCTGGATCTTCGCGATCGTGTTCGTGCTGACGACCGTGCTGACCTTCTACACGATGGGCAAGTCCAAGGGGCTGTCGGACTTTCTCGATGCGCTCTCGAACGACCGCCTGTCGGTGTGGGCCAAACTCAAGGCATTGGCCGCGGTCTGGCGGCGACGAACGGAATGACGACGATGAACCTCACCGATCTCTCGGCCACCGCGCTGTCGGAGGCGATCCGCAGCAAGCGTGTCTCGTGTCGCGAGGTGATGCAGGCCTGCCTGGCCCGCATCGCGCAGCTGAACCCGGTGCACAACGCCCTCGTCAGCCTGCGCGACGGCGACGATCTGCTGCGCGAGGCCGACGCGCGCGACGCTGAGCTCGCACGCGGCCGGCGCGCCGGCTGGATGCACGGCCTGCCGCAGGCCATCAAGGACATCGCGCCCACCGCGGGCCTGCGCAGCACGATGGGCTCGCCGCTGCTGAAGGACTTCGTGCCGCGCGAGGACGGGCTGATGGTGCAGCGCATGAAGGCGGCCGGCTGCATCGTGATCGGCAAGAGCAACACGCCCGAGTTCGGGCTGGGCTCGCACACCTTCAACGAGGTGTTCGGGGTCACCCGCAATGCCTTCGATGCGAGCAAGTCCGCGGGCGGCAGCAGCGGCGGCGCGGCCGTGGCGCTGGCCACGAGGATGCTGCCGGTCGCCGATGGCAGCGACTTCATGGGCAGCCTGCGCAACCCTGCCGGCTGGAACAATGTGTTCGGCTTGCGCCCGAGCCAGGGCCGCGTGCCGCAGTGGCCGGTGGCCGATGTCTGGGTCACGCAACTCGGCACCGAGGGGCCGATGGGTCGCACGGTCGAAGACCTCGCGCGGCTGCTCGACGTGCAGGCCGGGCCCGATCCGCGCGTGCCGCTCGCGCTGGCGGCGCACGCGTCGTTCGCCGACGCGCTGGACGGCGTCGAGCGCGTGCCGGCGACGATCGGCTGGCTCGGCGACCTGGACGGCCACCTGCCGATGGAGGCCGGCATCCTCGACGTGTGCGGGCAGGCGCTGGGCCGCCTCGCCGGTATCGGTTGCGCGATCGAGCCGACCGCGCTGGGCTGCTCGCCCGACGTCGTCTGGCAGACCTGGCTGGTGTGGCGCCGCTGGCTGGTGGCCGCGCGCATCGCGCCGTTCCTGCTGCAGCCGGCCAACCGGGCGCTGATCAAGCCCGAGGCGCTGTGGGAGCACGACCAGGCCGCCGGCCTGAGCGGCGCCCAGGTGCTGCACGCGAGCGCGCAGCGCAGCGCGCTGTATCAGCAGATGCTGCACCTGTTCGAGCGCTTCGACGTGCTCGCGCTGCCGAGCGCGCAGGTCTGGCCCTTCGATGCCGCGCTGCGCTGGCCGACCCACATCGCGGGCCGCGAGATGGACACCTACCACCGCTGGATGGAGGTCGTGATCTACGCGACGCTGGCCGGGCTGCCGTGCATCAGCGTGCCGGCCGGCTTCAACGACGCGGGGCTGCCGATGGGGCTGCAGCTGATCGGGCGACCGCAGGGCGAGGCGGCGCTGCTGCGGCTGGCGCACGCCTACGAGCGGGCGGCGCAGGACGTGCTGTGCGTGCAGCCTCGCGACCGCGCATCGGCGTGACGAACGCCACGGCTTCGTGGGCTGACTCGGAGACACAATCGCCGCGGACTTCAACCCACAAGGAGACGCCTTGCGCCTGCTGCCGCTGAAACCATGGACATCTGCGATCGGCCGCACACTCGCCTGCCTTGCTCTCGTCGGATTCGCGGCCCGCGCCGCGACGGCGGGCGCCGAGCCATTGCCCGCAGAGGACTTCTTCAAGCCCGACGCCAATGCAGACGTGCACTTGTCCCCTTCCGGCAAGCGCCTCTCGGCCACGATGCCCGCCTCGTCGGGGCGACGCTCGCTCGTGATTGTCGACCTCGCCGATCCGAGCAGGACCAAGGTCGTCGCTGCCTACTCGAACGCGGACATCGTGGGCGTGCAGTGGGTCAACGACGATCGACTCGTGTATCGGGTGTTCGATCAGCAGGAAGCGCGCGCAAATCAGCCCGACGGTGCGGGGCTGTTCGCGGTCGATGCCGACGGCAAGGGCACGCCGCACACGCTGATCTCACCGGTCTGGATGGACGGCGGCACGGGCTCGCACATCAGCAGCCGCACGCTGGAGCCGGATTACGCGCTGTACCGGATGTTGCGCGACGGCAGCGACGACGTGCTGGTCGGGCACTGGGTCTGGACGAACACCGGTGAGCTCTCGCACATCAGCCTGCTTCGGTTGAACACTCGCGATGGCATCGCGCGGAATCTGTCCGTGGGGGCGCCCGAGCATGTGCAGGCATGGTCCGTTGATCGGCTGGGACAGCCGCGGTTCGTCGTCACCGAGCTTGAAGGCAGGCAGGTGCTTTACTGGAAGTCCGATGCATCCGCCCCATGGGCCAAGATCCAGGAGGCGCCGAGTTCCGAAGGGGTCGTTTGGCCTACATACGTCGAGTCGGAGAGCCGCGTCTACGCGGTGGCTCGCGTGGCACCCGAGCGGGACGTGACATCTCTCGTCGTGATGAATCCGGGCGCTGCGGCAGACGGTAAGGTTGCGGCCCAGCCTTTGCTGACAGCCCCCGGATTCGACTTTCAAGGCGGGGTTGTCCGCAATCGGTCAGGTGTGGTGCTGGGTGTCAACTATCTGACGGAGGCGCGCGCAACGCATTGGTTCGATCCGGCGATGAAGAAGATCCAGCAGCAGGTCGACACGCTGTTGCCGGCTTCGAACAACGTGCTCGATTGTGGCGACTGCGAGAACGTCGACAACGTGCTCGTGACCTCGTCATCCGACCGGCTGCCGCTCGTGTACCGAATCTTTCGTGTCAGCACGGGGAAGATCGAGCCGTTGGCTGCCGCGCGCCCGTGGATCAGGTCGCAGGACATGGCGATGACCGACATGGTCCGCATCAATGCGCGCGACGGCTTGTCGATCCCGGTCTACGTGACCCGCCCGAACGGGCAGAAGGCCGCCGGGCCGGCGGTGGTCCTCGTGCATGGCGGCCCCTGGGTGCGCGGGGTCGAGTGGAAGTGGCGCGACGAGGCGCAGTTCCTCGCGTCGCGCGGCTACGCCGTCATCGAGCCGGAGTTCCGCGGCAGCACGGGGTACGGCGACAAGCTGTATCGAGCCGGTTGGAAACAATGGGGCCTGGCGATGCAGGACGACGTCGCTGACGCGGCGCTGTGGGCCATCAAGCAGGGCTACGCCGACAAGGACCGCATCTGCATCGCTGGCGCAAGCTATGGAGGCTACGCGACGCTGATGGGGCTGATCCGCAACCCCGAACTGTTTCGCTGCGGTGTCGAATGGGCAGGCGTCACCGACATCGACCTGATGTACTCGATCCAGTGGAGCGACCTGGACAGCGAGTACAAGCGCTACGGCATGCCGGTCCTGATCGGCGACCGCGAGAAGGACGCCGCTCAGCTCGCCGCCACGTCACCGATCAAGCTCGCCTCGAAGATCACGCAGCCGCTGTTGATGGCCTATGGCGGCGTGGATCGGCGCGTGCCCATCGAACACGGCACGCAGATGCGGGATGCGATACGCAAGAGCAACACGAAGGTCGAATGGAAGGTCTACGCCGACGAGGGGCATGGCTGGATGTTGCCGGCGAATCAGATCGACTTCTGGAAGCGCGTCGAGACGTTCCTCGACGCGAACCTGAAGCACGCCCCTTGAAGTCCGGCAAGGAAGAGTGGGGTCCGGGCATGCCCTAGAGTCTGGTGCCGCGGCGAGCCGGCGACGGTGGATCGGTAAGCACCCGGGCGATGTCGGTGCTGAGAAGCACCGAGGAGGCACAAGATGAGCGAAGTGGTGAACACGGTCCCGACAATTCGCGTCGGCGTCGGCGGCTGGACCTTCGAGCCCTGGCGCGACAACTTCTACCCGAAGGGCTGGTCGCACGCGCGCGAGCTCGAGTATGCGAGCCGCAAGCTCACGGCGATCGAGGTCAACGGCACCTACTACAGCGCGCAGAAGCCGGCGACCTTCGCGAAGTGGCGCGACGAGACGCCCGACGATTTCGTGTTCTCGCTGAAGGCCTCGCGTTTC
>JAYSLR010000341.1:0-1572 GCA_043725365.1 Rhizobacter sp.
CAGCGACAGCCCGCGCAGGCCGTAATACCAGAACAGCAGCTTGCGGTTGTCGTAGCGGTCCGAGAGGTAGCCCGACAGCGTGGTGCCGAACAGGTCGAACGCGCCCATCATCGACAGCACCGACGCGGCCGGCACGGCCGACAGGCCGTTGTCGCCGCACAGCGAGATGAAGTGCGTCTGCACCAGCCCGTTGGTCGACAGCCCGCAGATGAAGAAGCTGCCGGCCAGGATCCAGAACGTGCGGTTGCGCGAGGCTTCAGCCAGCACCTTGAACGGGCCGAGGAAGTTCAGCGGCGCAGGCGTGGCCGAAATCGCATCCTGCGGCGTGCCCTCGGGCTCGCCGTACGAGCGCAGGCCGACATCGCGGGGGTGGTCGCGCATCAGCAGGGTCACCAGCAGCGCCACTGCCGCGCAGGCCGCGAACACCGGGATCAACGCATAGCGCCAGCCCAGGTTCTGGATCATCCAGGCCGCGAGCGGCAGGAAGATCAACTGCCCGGTTGCGGTGCTCGCGGCGAACAGGCCGACCACCAGGCCGCGGCGCTCGGTGAACCAGCGACTCGCGACCATCGCACCCAGCACCAGTGCCATCAGGCCCGCGCCGCAGCCGAGCACCAGGCCCCAGAGCACGAACATCTGCCACAACTGCGTGACCTGCGAGGCCAGCACCATCGCGACCGCAATCAGGGTGACGGCCGTCACCATGACGTGGCGCAGCCCGAATCGAGCGATGAACAGCGCGGCGAACGGGCCGAGCAGCCCGAACAGCACGAAGCGCACCGCGAACACCGACGAGAGCTGGTCGGTGCCCCAGCCGAATTCCTTGCTCAGCGGCTGCAGCATCGCGCCCGGCAGGCCGAGCGCGGCCGAGGTCGTCAGCATCGCGATGAAGGTGACGGCGGCGATCACCCACGCGTAGTGGATGCCGCGGCGCGTCAGCGCGCCGGAGACGAGTTGGGCAAGCATGGTCGCAGGCTCCCGGGACAGTCGTCAGAGAGCGTCGCGTTCGATCAGCTCGATCTTGTAGCCGTCGGGGTCGGTGACGAACGCGATCACGGTCGTGCCGCCCTTGACCGGGCCGGCCTCGCGCGTCACGTTGCCGCCGCCGGCGCGGATCCGGTCGCAGGCCGCAGCCGCGTCGGGCACGCCGATCGCGATGTGGCCGTAGGCGGTGCCCAGGTCGTACGACGAGACGCCGTGGTTGTAGGTCAGCTCGAGCTCGGCGTGCTCGGGGTTGCGACCGTAGCCGAGGAACGCGAGCGAGTAGTGCTGCGTCGGGTTCTCGGACTGGCGCAGCAGCGTCATGCCCATCACCTTCGTGTAGAAGTCGATCGAGCGCTGCAGGTCGCCGACGCGCAGCATGGTGTGGAGAAATCGCATGGTCGTGTTCTCAGGAGGCATCGAAGATGAAGCAGGTGGTGGACGCGTGAGCGTACAGCTTGCCGTCGGGACCGACGAGGCGCCCGTCGGCAGTCGCCATCCGGTTGCCGACGTGAATCACGTTGCCGATCGCGCGCAGCAGCGGCACGCGCGTCGTGACCGCACGCACGAAGTTGACCTTCAGCTCGGCGG
>JAYSLR010000342.1:0-9666 GCA_043725365.1 Rhizobacter sp.
TCCATCTTTCCGCCCGGCACCACCAGCGTGTTCGCGCGCGACATGAACGAGTCGTGCAGCATGCTCAGCAGGTAGGGCATGTCGATGCCCTTCGGGTTCGCGAAGCGGATCACGACGAGGCTCTCGTCGGCCGTCGGGATCGTCCGGGCGATGAACGGATCGGAGGTGTCGACCACCGGCACGCGCTGGAAGTTGATGTGCGTGTGCGTGAACTGCGGGCAGATGTAGTGAACGTACTCGTGCATGCGACGCAGGATCACGTCGGTGACCGCCTCGGTCGAGTAGCCCCGCGTGCTGCGGTCGCGGTGGATCTTCTGGATCCATTCCAGGTTGATGACGGGCACCACGCCGATCAGCAGGTCCGCAAAGCGCGCGATGTCGAACTTGTCGGTCTTCACCCCGCCGTGAAGACCCTCGTAGAACAACAACTCGCTGGGAGGCAGCATTTCCCACGGTGTGAAGGTGCCGGGCTCCTGCTTGAAGGGGGCAGCCTCCTCGTCGTTGTGCAGGTACTTGCGGCTCTGCCCCGTGCCCTGTTCGGCATAGCTTCGGAACAGGCCTTCCAGTTCGGCGAAGAGGTTCGCGTCCTCGCCGAAATGGCTGAAGTGCGGGCGGCCGCCAGCCTCGGCCTCGGCCATCGCCTGCTTCATCGCCTTGCGGTCGAAACGGTGGAAGCTGTCGCCCTCGACGACCGCCGCACCCACGCCCTCGCGGCGAAAGATGTTCTCGAAGGTTCGCGTGACCGAGGTGGTGCCGGCACCTGAGGATCCGGTGATGGCGATGATGGGGTGTTTGGCGGACATGATGACCTCGACAAGGGAATTTGGGCCGCGCTCAGTCGATCGATGCGAACAGGCCGCGTCTGCCGAACAGCGGTGCGCTGTAGGTGTCTTTGGGCTCCTCTGCGTGGTAGCCCTCGATGCGCACCACCTCCTCGGACGAGCCGAACACGAATCCGACGCGCTGGTGCAGCGATTCGGGCCGGACATCCATCAGGCGGCTTCGCCCGGTGCTCGCCATTCCGCCCGCCTGCTCGATCAGGAACGAGATCGGATTCGCCTCGTAGAGCAGCCGCAGCCGACCGGCCTTGCCCGGGTCCTTGGTGTCGCGCGGATACATGAAGACCCCGCCGCGCATCAGGATGCGATGGGTCTCGGCAACGAGGGAAGCGATCCAGCGCATGTTGAAGTCCGCCCCGCGCGGGCCCGTCTGTCCGGCCATGCATTCGTCCACGTAGCGCTTCACGGCCGGCTCCCAGAAGCGGCTGTTCGACGCGTTGATCGCGAACTCGCGCGTCTTGGCCGGAATGCGCAGGTTGGGATGGCTGAGCACCCACTCCCCGAGTTGCGGCTCGAGCGTGAAGGCGTGCGTGCCCTTGCCCAGCGTCAGCACCAGCATCGTCGACGGCCCGTAGATCGCGTAGCCGGCGCACACCTGCTCGGTCCCCGGCTGCAGGAAGTCCTGCGGCTGCGCATCCTGGCCTGGCGTGACGGCGCGCGCGATCGAGAAGATGCTGCCCACGGTCACGTTCACATCGATGTTCGACGAGCCGTCGAGCGGGTCGAACATCAGCAGGTACTTGCCGCGCGGATACTGCGGCGGCAGCACGTACGGCTCGGCCAGTTCCTCGGAGACCATGCCCGCGACGTGGCCGCCCCACTCGTTGGCGCGCAGGAACATCTGGTTGCTCAGGACGTCCAGCGTCTTCTGATCCTCGCCCTGGACGTTGCCGGTGCCGGCACTGCCCAGCACGCCGGCGAGTCCGCCGTAGGCGACCTTGCGCGAAATGGCCTTGCAGGCGAGCGAGACATCGGTGATCAGTGCATTGAGGTCGCCGGTGGCGGCGGGCGCGCGCCGCCGCTCCTCGATCAGAAACTGGGTGAGCGTGGATCTTCCTCCGGTAGGCATGCCGGTCTCCTCAAGGGTTGGTGACGTTGGTCTTGGAAAGCAGGATCAGCGAGAGCAGTTCCCGGGGAGAGTCGACGCGCCGGGGATGGGCCTGGGCGTCGGCCTCAGTCACGCCGTAGCCCCAACTGACCCACACCATCGGGCAGCCGGCGGCTCGTGCGGCGTGGACATCGGTCAGTCCGTCACCGACCATCAGCAGTTCGCCAGGGGCCACGCCCAGCTTTGCCGCGGCGTCGTGAAGCAGACCCGGCGCAGGCTTGCGTTGCCCGGCGCGATCCGCACCGTGGACGGACGAGAAGCATCCCGTCAGGCCCGCGGCCGACAAGACCGATCGCGCCAGCACCGTCGGCTTGTTCGTCACCACGGCCATCGGAACGACGCCGGTCAGCCGCGACAGCATCGCCTCGATGCCCTCGTACACAAAGCCGTGAAGGAGCGGGGCCTGCAGCGTGACCTCGTCGAACGTCGAGCGCAGGCGCTGGCGCAGCGCCGCATCAGAAGCCGACGCGCCGTGGGCCGCCAAGGCCCGGGCAATCAACGCGTCGGGGCCGTCGCCGATCCACGCGCGCACCGTGGCGAGGTCGAAGCCGGGCAGCCCTTCACGGTCCAGCGCGGCGTCGAGCGCACGGGCGATGTCGGGCGCGCTGTCCAGCAGCGTGCCGTCGAGGTCGAACGCAATGGCGTCGACGGATCCCGGATCGAGCATCACGCGGCTCCTCCCGTGGCGAGCGCGTGCGGCATCAGAGCCTGCCCTGCCAGCGCCTCGGCGCGGATGCGCGCGATCGCATCGGCGTACGCGGGCGCACCGAACACCGCCGAACCGGCGACCAGCGTGTCGGCTCCCGCCTGCCCGATACGGCGTGCGTTGTCGGCCTTCACGCCGCCATCGACCTCGAGCCAGATCTCGCGCCCGCTCGCGTCGATGCGCCGGCGCAGGGCCTCGATCTTCGGCAGCGTGCCCTCGATGAAACTCTGTCCGCCGAAGCCCGGATTGACGGACATCAGCAACACCAGGTCGAGCCGGTCGAGCACATGGTCGAGCACGTTCAGCGGTGTGGCCGGGTTCAGGACCAGCCCGGCCCTGACGCCGAACGACTGGATCAGCTGAATCGTGCGGTCGATGTGCTCACTGGCCTCGGGGTGGAACGAGATGATGCTTGCGCCCGCCTGCGCGAACATCGGGATCAGTGCATCCACCGGCTTGACCATCAGGTGCACGTCGATCGGGATGCTGCGGTCACCGGCCCTGCAGTACGGGCGGATGGCCTGGCACACCATCGGCCCGATCGTGAGGTTGGGCACGTAGTGGTTGTCCATCACGTCGAAGTGAATCAGGTCGGCACCCGCGGCGATGATCGCGGTGACTTCTTCGCCCAGGCGCGCGAAGTCTGCCGACAGCACGCTGGGCGCCACCCGCAGCGCGGGCTGCGAGCGAAGTTGGTCGGGCCTGGTCGCGCTCATTGGGCAGTGCCTTGCTCGTAGAGCGCCCTGACGGTGTTCATCGCAGGCGCGGGTGCGGCGAGCTCCATCAGCTCGTCGATCGTCAGCCAGGCGGCTGTCTGCAGCCTGCCGCCCGGCTCGCCGCCGATCGGGTCCTCCGGGTCGCCCAGCCGAGGCAGCAACAGGTCGGCGGCCGAGAAGTCCCCCCCTTGGGTCCAGAACGTCGGCGTGACCACGGTCCAGAGCCCTGCAGCGTGCGCCGATCGCAGCCCGTTGGCGGAGTCCTCGAAGGCCAGCGCCTGGTCGGCTTCCAGCCCGAGATGGCGCAGTGCAAGCTGGTAGATGTCGGGGGCCGGCTTCTTCGCCCGGACCTGGTCGCCACACGCGATGACGCTGAACATCTCGAGACCGCCGCACCCCAGGGTGGACTCCAGCAGCGCGTCCACGTTCGCCGCCGTCGTCGTGCTGGCGATCGCGAGTCGGTACCCCGCGTGCCGTGCTTCGTCGAGGAGCCGCGCGACCCCGTCGCGCAGCGGCACACCGCCGTCGCTGACAACGGAGGTGTAGAACTTGGTCTTCTCGGCGTGAATGGACGGCACCAGCTCGGCAAGCCGCTTGCGCTCCGCCGCGGTCAGTGCCAGCCGCTCGACGTACGCGCGCAGTCGCTCCTTGCCGCCGGTGACCTTCAACAGCTCGCGGTACTCGGTCCGGCTCCAGACCCAGCCGAGCCGGTAGCGCTCGAACGCGAGATTGAACGCGACGCGGTGCGCCTCCTCGGTGTCGGCCATGGTTCCGTCCACGTCGAAGATCAGTGCCTCGATGCTCATCTCAGGTTCCTTTCGCGGTCATCGTGAAGACCCGGCTGGCGAGGACGTCCTCGGCCTGCAAGGTGCACAGCTGCTCGCGCGTGAGCGCCGAGCCGGCGCTGAACAGTCGTGTCGCGTGGCGCAGCCGGATGCGGTCGAGCGCGTTACGGACCGAGCGCGCGTTCGCGAAGTGCGGCTGCTGCCGGCGCAGGCTCACGTAGCGCGCGAACGCCGGCGCGGCGCCGTCGTCGAAGCGGTAGTTGAGCTGCGTCAGCATCAGCTGCGCGATCTGCATCAGCTCGGCCTCGCTGTAATCGGGAAAGTCGATGTGGTGCGCGATGCGCGAGGCCATGCCCGGATTGCTGGCGAAGAAGGTGTCCATCCGGTCCTTGTAGCCGGCCAGGATCACGACGAGGTCGTCGCGGTGGTTCTCCATCACCTGCAGCAGGATCTCGATCGACTCCTGCCCGTAGTCGCGCTCGTTCTCGGGCTTGTAGAGGTAGTAGGCCTCGTCGATGAAGAGCACGCCGCCCATCGCCTTCTTGACCACCTCCTTGGTCTTCGGTGCGGTGTGGCCGATGAACTGGCCGACCAGATCGTCGCGCGTCACCGCCACCAGGTGGCCTTTGCGCACGTAGCCGAGTTGCTTCAGCACTTCGGCCATGCGCATCGCCACCGTCGTCTTGCCGGTGCCGGGGTTGCCGGTGAAGCACATGTGCAGCGAGGGCGGCGTCGATTGCAGGCCCTGCTCCGCGCGCAGCTTGTCGATCAGCAGCAGCGCGGCGATGTCGCGGATGCGGCCTTTCACCGGCGCCAGGCCGATCAGCTCGGCGTCGAGCTTGTCGAGCACCGCGCGCACGCCCGAGGCTTCGAGCAGCGTGCTCGGGAGCATGTCAGCCCCTCGTCCGACGAGTACGTCGGCCGGTCCCCCGGGGGGACGCGGGCCGGCTTGGGGCGGCCCGGCGCTCGGCCCGCTGGCGGCGTTCGACGTGTCCATCACCGGCATCCTCAGTAGCGCGCACCTTCGGGCGAACGCTGCGCTGCGTAGCCCTCGATGCTGTAGCGGATCGTGCGGCCGGGCTCCTCGGTGCGCACCAGACGGAAGCCGGGCTCGTCCTTCGGCCGGTTCACGATGAACGACAGCACCACCGATTCGGTGCCGTGCGTCGAATCGAACGCCATCAGCCGGATGTAATGATTCGGGAAGGTCTCGCGGCAGCTCTTCAGCTCGAGCATCACGCCGGCCGCGTCGGCGATGTCGAACATCGGATTGCCGAACATCTCCCAGTAGGTGTTGCGCGGGTGCGGGTCGTCGGTGTATTCGAGCCCGATCGCCCAGCCCTTGTCGAGGCAATAGTCGACCTGCTTCCTGATTTGTGGATCGGTCAGCTCGGGCAGGAACGAGAAGGTGCCTTGGGTGATTCGCATGGTCGTTTCCTTTGTAGCGATCAGGAGACCGACGCCGTCGGCACGAAGTCGGAGGTGTCGGTCGACGTGTAGTTGAAGCTGATCTCGCCCCAGGTATCGAGCGCGGCCTTCAGCGGCGTGCACCACCTGGCTGCGTCGCGCAGGATGTCGAGGCCTTCGTTCTTGATATCACGTCCTTCGTTGCGCGCCAGCACCATCGCTTCGAGCGCGACGCGGTTCGCGGTCGCGCCGGCCTGTATGCCCTGGGGGTGGCCGATCGTGCCGCCGCCGAACTGCAAGACCACGTCGTCGCCGAACAGGTCGAGCAACAGATGCATCTGCCCGGCGTGGATGCCGCCCGAGGCCACCGGCATCACCTTCTTCAGCGCGCCCCAGTCCTGATCGAAGAAGATGCCGCGCGGCAGATCGACCTGCGTGTGCGTGTCGCGGCAGACGTTGTAGTAGCCCTGCACCGTCATCGGGTCGCCCTCGAGCTTGCCGACCGCCGTACCCGTGTGCAGGTGGTCCACGCCCGCCATGCGCAACCACTTGGCGATCACGCGGAAGCTCACGCCGTGGTTCTTCTGCCGCGTGTAGGTGCCGTGGCCGGCGCGGTGCATGTGCAGGATCATGTCGTTCTGCCGGCACCAGTGGCTCATGCTCTGGATCGCCGTCCAGCCGACCACCAGATCGACCATCACGATCACCGAGCCGAGCTCCTTCGCGAACTGGGCGCGGCGGTACATCTCCTCCATCGTGCCGGCGGTGATGTTGAGGTAGCTGCCCTTGACCTCGCCCGTGGCGGCACTGGCCTTGTTCACCGCGTCCATCACCGCCAGAAAGCGGTCACGCCAGTGCATGAACGGCTGCGAGTTGATGTTCTCGTCGTCCTTCATGAAGTCGAGACCGCCCTTCAACCCTTCGTAGACGACGCGGCCGTAGTTGCGTGCCGACAGTCCCAGCTTCGGCTTGGTGGTGGCGCCGAGCAGCGGCCGGCCGAACTTGTCGAGCCGCTCGCGTTCGACCACGATCCCGGTCGGCGGGCCGGGAAATGTCTTGATGTAGGCGACCGGGAACTTCATGTCCTCGAGCCGCGCAGCCTTCAGCGGCTTGAAGCTGAAGACGTTGCCGATGATGGACGCCGTCACGTTGGCGATCGAGCCTTCCTCGAACAGGCTCAGGTCGTAGGCGACGTAGCAGAAATACTGACCCGGGATGCCCGGCACCGGATCGACGCGATACGCCTTCGCGCGGTACATGTCGCAGGCGGTGAGGCGGTCGGTCCAGACGACCGTCCAGGTCGCGGTGCTCGATTCGCCCGCCACTGCGGCCGCGGCTTCGATCGGGTCGACACCGTCCTGCGGAGTGATGCGGAAGAGCGCGAGGATGTCGGTCGCTTTCGGCTCGTAGTCGCCGTCCCAGTAGCCCATCTGCGCGTACTTGAGTACCCCCGCCGAGTAGCGCTTCTTCGTGTCGGTGATCTGCGTCGGGGTGCTCATGTCGTTCACGGGACTCTCCTCTGGCGTGGAATAAATGGGCTGATTCGAATGCGTCGAGATGAATATAGGCACTCGCTTAATTTGTGAATAGTTAATCTTTTTTGACTACAGATTTGCTTAAGCTAATATAACTCCATGCCTCTTTCAAAGAACGCGACCTTTCGTCAGCTCGCCGCCTTCCACGCTGTCGCTCGCGTGGGGAGCGTCTCGCTGGCTGCCGACGAGATGCATCTCACACAGTCGGCGGTGTCGATACAGATCGGCATCCTCGAGGAGTCGGCCGGAACGCCGTTGCTGCAACGTGTCGGCCGAGGCATCCGCCTGACCGAGGCGGGTGAACTGCTCGCCACCTACGCGAAGCGCATCCTCGACGTGTGGCGCGAGGCCGGCGAGGAGATGGCCGCGTTGCAGGGCGTCTTCTCCGGCACGCTGCGCGTCGGCGCGGTGACAACGGCCGAGTACCTGCTGCCGCCTTTGCTCGTGACGTTCGCCAACGAACACCCGAAGGTGAATGTCAAGCTTCAAGTAGGCAACCGAGACGAGATCATCAGGTTGCTGGTGTCGCACGACATCGATCTGGCGATCATGGGCCGCCCGCCCGCGGAGTTGAAGACCAACTCCAGCGCCTTCGCGAAGCATCCCATGGGATTTGTCGCCGCGCCGTCTCATCCGCTGATGGTCGAGCCGGCGCTCAGCCTCGCGACGCTGGCCGACGCTCGCCTGCTCGTACGTGAACGCGGGTCGGGAACACGGACCACGGTGGAGCGTCTCTTCAAGGACGCGGGGCACCGGCTGCGAATCGGATCCGAGATGTCGAGCAACGAGGCGATCAAGCAGATGTGCGCGGCAGGATTCGGCGTCGCGTTTCTGTCGCTGCATACCTGCGTTCTGGAGATGAACGCCGGCATGCTGCAGCTCCTGCCGATTGCCGACAACCCGATCGAACGCGACTGGTACGTGATTCACCTGGCGGCTCGACAACTGCCGCAAGTCGCGGCGGCGTTCGAGCAGTTCCTTCGAGAGGAGGGGCAAGCTCAACTGAAGCGGCAGCTTCAACAGACCCCGTCGCCGGCGGCGCCGACCGCCGCGTCATCCAGGCCTGGACGGCACGCGCGCGCCAAGAAGGCCGCACCGCCCGCGCGCACGCTCACCGGCACGCGGGCGAAGCCGAGATGACGTACCGGTCCTGATCGGTCGCCGCCCAAATGCAGAAAAGCCCGCAAACCCAGCTCTGTGAGGGTTTGCGGGCTGTCGATGTTGGTAGGCGCGATTGGACTCGAACCAACGACCCCCACCATGTCAAGGTGGTGCTCTAACCAGCTGAGCTACGCGCCTGCGCAGCCTCACATTATAGCAGCGCAATGTCGGGTCACTTGCGCCGCACCGCACGCACGCCGTCGATGTGCGCGGCCAGCCCGAGCACATGGCCCAGACGGGCCGCGTCGGCGACCTCGATCGTGAACGTCATCCAGGCGGTGCCGCCGGTCGAATCCTTCACCGACTGCGTCTTGACCCCGGAGACGTTCATCTTCTCTTTGGCGAACAACTCGGAAATGTCGCGCAGCAGCCCCTGCCGATCGGCCGCCTCGACCACCACATCCACCGGGTACAGCGCCGGCCGGTCGCCGCGCGGCGCGCCCCAGGTGACGGGGATCACGCGCTCGGGTGAACGTGCCGACATCTGTCGGAAGTTGCGGCAGGCGGCACGGTGCACCGCGACGCCCTTGCCGCGCGTCACGTAGCCGCCGATCGGATCCGGCGGCGCCGGCCGGCAGCAGCGCGCCAGGCTCGTCATCAGCGACTCGACGCCGACCACCAGCACCCCACCCTTCGGCACCGTGGTCGAGGGGCGACGCAGCGCGATCAGGTCGTCGGGCGACGGCAGCGGCTCGGCCGGTCGCAGCAGGATCTCGATGTTGCGCAGCGAGAACTCGTCCTTGCCGACGACCTCGAACAGTGCATCCGCGCCGCGAAAGCCGAGCTGCGCCGCCAGGTCGTCGAGCTTGACCGACGTCCTGCCCTCGCGCTGCAGCAGCTTCTCGACCGCCTCGCGCCCGCGTGCCACGGTCTCCTTCTGCGCGAGCAGGTTGAACCAGGCGCGCACCTTTGCCTTCGCGCGCGCGCTTTTCAGATAACCCAGGTCGGCATTGAGCCAGTCGAGCGAAGGGCCGCCTTCCTTGACCGTGATCACGTCGACGGTCTGGCCGCTGCGCAGTGCCGTGTTCAGCGGCACCATCGCGCCGTCGACGCGCGCGCCCCGGCAGCGGTGCCCGAGGTCGGTGTGCACCGTGTAGGCGAAATCGACCGGCGTCGCGCCGGCAGGCAGCTCGACGACGGCCGCGGCCGGCGTGAAGACGTAGATGCGCTCGTCGGCCGCTGCCGCGGCGGTCGCGGCGCCGGCGTCGCCTGCGGCACTGGCCGTGTCGCGCTCCCAGGCCAGCAGCTGGCGCAGCACGGCCTTGCGCGCCTCGGCGATCCGCGCCTGCTCGTCGGCGCCGGCACTGATCCCGGCGTAGCCCTTCGCGCCGGCGTCCTTGTAGGCCCAGTGCGCCGCGACGCCGTGCTCGGCGTGCTCGTGCATCGCCTGGGTGCGAATCTGCACCTCG
>JAYSLR010000343.1:0-7065 GCA_043725365.1 Rhizobacter sp.
CGGGAACCTGACCATTGCCGCCGACACGAGAACGCTTGCCGCCCCCCAAGGCAAGATGCGGGCGGGTTCGTACCTGTGCCTGTCGATCAGCGATACCGGGGTCGGGATGGACAAGGCCACGTTGTCGCGTGCGACCGAACCGTTCTTCACCACCAAGGGCGTCGGCAAGGGCACCGGACTCGGCCTGCCGATGGTGCATGGGCTGGCCGCGCAGTCGGGCGGGCAGCTGGTGCTGGACAGCGTGCCCGGGCGCGGCACGACCGCCGAGCTCTGGCTGCCGTTCGCCGCCGACGAGGTGGTATCGAGCGCGGCCGCAGCCGCAGGCCCTGTTGCCTGCCCGGCAGAAGGGCCACTGGTCGTGCTGGTCGTCGACGACGATGCGCTGGTACTGATGAACACGGCGGCGATGCTGGAAGAGCTTGGCCACGTCGTGCTGCAAGCGTCCGGCGCCGCGGCGGCGCTGGACATCTTGCGCGGTGGGAAACCCATCGATCTGCTCATCACCGACCACTCGATGCCCGGCGTGAGCGGTGCGCAGCTGATCGCGATCCTCGGCCAGGAGCGACCGACCGTCGCGTCGATCCTCGCCACCGGCTTCCTGGAAACCGGAGAAGGTGTGGCCGCGGGCACGCGAAAGCTCGCCAAGCCGTTCGATCAGGCCACCCTGGCGCGCGTGATCC
This sequence comes from Rhizobacter sp., assembly GCA_043725365.1. Taxonomy (GTDB): domain Bacteria; phylum Pseudomonadota; class Gammaproteobacteria; order Burkholderiales; family Burkholderiaceae_C; genus LMDS01. The sequence continues at coordinate 681 of JAYSLR010000343.1, forward strand.
GCGAGGCACTCGCCACGCCGAACAACGCCGCTGCGTCGGCCGACGATCGCACGGCGTGACATCCGCGAGGGGCCTGCTCGGGACGAACTCGCGGTGAGCGACGCTACAATCCTGCACGCGAACCCACTGGGAGTCCAACGTGGTCATCCTGCTCGTCGAAGACGAGGAAGTGATGCGGTGCCAGATCGCCGAGATGCTGCAATCGTTGGGCCACGCGGTCGAGGCGGTCGGCTCCAGCGAGGACGCGATGCTGGTTCTGCAGCGATCCCCCATCGATGTACTGATTGCCGACGTCGGCCTGCCCGGCATGTCAGGCGACGTGTTCGCGGCAGAAGCCCGGGTCGTCCAGCCGTCGCTTCGCGTGGTATTCGCCACCGGCCGCAGCACGTTGGACGTGCCGCAAGAACCGGGGGGCCCGGTCCTCCTCAGGAAGCCGTTCGGCCTGCAGGAACTCGAAGCGGCCCTTCGGACGGCGTAGCCCCGGCAGAACCGAAGCCGGGCAATGAGCCGGCTCCTGTTTGCCGAGGCTTGCAGCGCGACTCGATGCGCACTGCAAATCTGCACCGAGGAACTTGTCAGTCGATGCCGTAGTAGCCGTCGACCCGCTTGCCGTAGTCGCTGGTGTAGGCGGGCGCGTCACTGGCAGGATACCGTGGCGCCGCTTCCAGCTTGTCCTCGTCCAGCGGCACGACGTAGCCGTCCTTCGATGTGTCGTACTTCAACATCGCCCACGGCAACGGATACCGGTCAGTTCCCATGCCCAGGAAGCCGCCGAACTCCATCACCGCATACCGCACCTGCCCCGAATGCTTGTCGATCATCAGGTCGTCGATCGACCCCAGCTTCTCGCCGGCGGCGTTGTACACGGCCGTGCCCTCGACGCGATCGGACGAAATGACATCGTGATTCATGATCATGTTGTTCATCTGTGGCTCCAGTGGATGATTGCTCGGACTCAATGCGCGGCGCCTAGCGCCGCGCGGCGGACGAGCGGGCCTTCTTGCCGCCCCCGTCTCGCTTGTTGACGGTGGCGTAGGCCCGCGATTCGGCCGTGTCCTTCGAGATGCCCTTGTCTTCGTAGCTCTTCTCGATATGCGCGGCCTGTCGCTTCTGCTTGTCGGTGTACGCGGATTTGTCGCCTCGCGGCATGTCGGCTCCTTGCTGTTGAGGAGCTTGAAATCTAGGCAATCCGGGCGTCCGCCTCAGTAGGACAAATGCCCGCGGAGATGACCGCTTTGGGTGGCGTTCCACACGTCATTTGATGTACTCGACCATTGGCAGCGACAAGGGGCAGTCCGGGCGTCGAAGCTGTCTTTCCTGCCGCGACGAGGCGAGTCTCTAGCGCCGCCGGACCTGCACGTCGACGAACAGGCCGGCGAAGTCGCCCGGCCGGCCGTGCCATGAACCGCTGACCGGCGACGCCAGGCTCGCGTGCCGCGCGACGCCGACGCGGATCAGATCGGTGCCGCCGATCAGGTTGTTGGTCGGGTCGAACGGGATCCAGCCTGCGCCCGGCAGGTAGACCTGCACCCACGCATGGGTCGCGCCGGCGCCCGCGTGCCCGGGGTTGCCGTCGTCGAGCCACGGCGTGTACAGGTAGCCGGAAACGAAGCGCGCCGCGTAGCCGAGCCGGCGCACCGCCTCGATCATCAGCGTGGCGAAGTCGCGGCAGGTGCCGGCCTGCAGGCGGATCGTCTCGTAGGGCGTCTGCACGCCTTCGTCGAAGCGTGCGACGTAGGTCATCGACTCACGGATCGCCTGCGTCATCTCGACCAGCAACTCGCGCGTGCAGGTGCCGCCCTCGGTTCGCACGAAGCGGCGCGCCCAGGCCTCGAGCTCGCCGGCCGGATCGTCGTAATACGGCAGCAGGTAGTGCTGCAGCGCGATGCGGTCTTCGTCGCCGTACGCGAACGGGTAGGCGCGTGCGTCCTGGTTCAGCGGCAGGTCGAGTGCGCGCGTGCCGGTGTGCTCGACCGTGAAGCTGCACGTCAGCTTCAGTTCGCTGGCCGGGCTCTGCGGCCGCACCAGCGCGACCGAGTTCGAGTACACGTCCAGGATCAGGCGGATGTCGATCGGCTCGGGCGTGACCTGCAGGTCGGTCGCGAGCACGCGCAGGTCGTGGCTGCCGCGCGGCCGGAACAACACGCGGTGCTCACCGAACTGCACCGGCTGGTGGTAGCGGTAGTGCGTGGTGTGGGTGATGTCGAAGACGACGGACACGCGGCACCCGCTTCAATTCATCCGGATCTCGGCCTGTTCGCCGAGTTCGGTCGGTGGTTTGCCGGTGATCGCCGCCTTCGCCATCTGGTAGAGCTGGACAAGCTTGCTCTGCTTCACGTCCCAGTAGTTCGCGTGGGCGATCTTGACGCGCACGAGCGCGAGATCCGGGTCGGCGGCGCCGCCGGGAAACCAGGCCTGCGCGAGCTTGGACCACAGCTGCTGCTTCTTCGCCAGGTCCTCCACGACGAGGGCCTGGCCCGACACCGAGACGTAGCGGTCCTTCCCCGGGTCGGCGTAGCAGACGTTGACGGTAGGCTCGTCCATCAGGTCAGCCACCGGGTCGCTGCGCCGCGACATGAAGAACCACAGGTTCGAATCCTCGTCGAGACCGGAATTCTGCGTCGTCATCGGCCGCGAGTGCAGGTGGCCGTTGCCATGGCGAGTCGTGAACATTGCGAACCGGATGTCCTGAATCAGGCTCCACAGCGTGCTGCGAGACTGGGTCGGGTCGGTGATCGTGGTGGTGTTCATCAAGGGGTCCTTTCGCCGGATGCGGCTGCAAAGACGACCATTGCATCAACTGCACCCGCGCGGCGCGATCAGGCATGACGCCCGACGGGTGTAGGAAGAGTCCGGTTCGCCCCCCGCTCAATCGGCGCGCAGCACCCGCAGCGCCTTCTGCAACAGGTCCTGCACGCGCCCCTTGCGTGCGCGCTTGCCGGCGTACGCGGCCAGCGCCGCCGGCCGCAGCAGTTCTTCGCGGGGCCTGCCGCCGCGGCCGCTGCCCAGCACCTGCAGCGTCGATCCGAAGGCCGCGACGCTGACGAGCGCGTCCTTCGCGTCCAGGTCGATCAGCGTCAGGCCCCGGCCGCCGTTCGGCTGCAGCTTCAGCTCGTCGAGCGCAAACACCAGCAGCCGGCCTGCAAGAGACAGGCACGCAACCTGGGTCTGCGCATCGGTCAGGCTCGGCGGGAGCGGCTTCTCGTCGGCCTCCAGACTCAGGAAGCTCTTGCCGCCGCGCTGGCGCGACAGGAGGTCGCCGACGCGCGCCAGCAGCCCGAAACCGCCCGTGTTGGCGAGCAGCAGCGTCTGCTGCGCCGACCCGGCGAAATAGTGCGACGGCTGCGTGCCCGATTCGAGCTCGATCAGCGCGGTGATCGCCTGCCCGTCGCCGCGCCCGCCGGGCAGCTGCGCCACCGGCGTCGAATAGACGCGGCCATTGCTGCCGAACACCAGCAGCGTGTCGATGCTGCGGCACGCAAAGCTGCCGTAGAGCGCGTCGCCGGCCTTGAACGCGAGCGTCGCCGCGTCGATCTCGTGGCCCTTCAGGCCGCGCACCCAGCCCTTCAGGCTGACGACGACCGTGACCGGCTCGTCGACGATGCGGACCTCGGCGACGGCCCTCTTCTCGGCCTGGATCAGCGTGCGGCGTTCGTCGCCGTGGGTCTTCGCGTCGAGCTCGATCTCCTTGATCAGCAGCCGCTTCAGCGAGGCCGGGCTGGCCAGGATGTCCTCGAGCTTGCCCTGCTCGACACGCAGCCCCGCGAGCTCCTGTTCGATCCTGATCGCCTCGAGCCGCGCGAGCTGGCGCAGCCGGATGTCGAGGATATCGTCGGCCTGGATCTCGCTCAGCCCGAAGCGCGCGATCAGCGCGGCCTTCGGCTCGTCCGACTCGCGGATGATGCGGATCACCTCGTCGATGTTCAGCAGCACCAGCTGCCGGCCCTCGAGCACGTGGACGCGCGCCAGCACCCTGGCCAGGCGGTGGCGCGTGCGGCGCTGCACCGTCCCGGCGCGGAACGCGACCCATTCGACGAGGATCTGGCGCAGGCTCTTCTGCGTCGGCCGGCCGTCGGCGCCGATCATCGTCAGGTTGATCGGCGCCGAGCTCTCGAGCGAGGTGTGCGCAAGCAGCGTCGTGATCAGCTCCTGCTGCTCGATGGCGCGCGTCTTCGGCTCGAACACGAGGCGCACCGGCGCGTCCTTGCTCGACTCGTCGCGCACCGCGTCGAGCACCGCGAGCACGGCCGTCTTCAGCTGCGCCTGCTCGGCGGAGATCGTCTTCTTGCCGGCCTTGACCTTCGGGTTCGTCAGCTCTTCGATCTCTTCCAGCACCTTCTGCGAGCTCGCGCCGGGCGGCAGTTCGGTGACGACGAGCTGCCACTGGCCGCGCGCGAGGTCCTCGATCTTCCAGCGCGCGCGCACCTTCAGGCTGCCGCGGCCCGACGCATACGCGGCGCGGATCTCGTCGGTGCTGCTGATGATCTGGCCACCGCCCGGATAGTCGGGCCCCGGGATCAGCGCGGCGAGTTCGTCGTCGGGCAACCGCTCGTTGCGGATCAGCGCGACCGCCGCGGCCGCGACCTCGCGCAGGTTGTGACTCGGCACCTCGGTCGCGAGGCCGACCGCGATGCCGCTCGCGCCATTGAGCAGCACGAACGGCAGGCGCGCCGGCAACTGGCGCGGCTCTTCGGTCGAGCCGTCGTAGTTCGGGACGAAGTCGACCGTGCCCTCGTCGATCTCGTCGAGCAGCAGCCGCGTGATCGGCGCCAGCCGCGCCTCGGTGTAGCGCATCGCCGCGGCGCCGTCGCCGTCGCGCGAACCGAAGTTGCCCTGGCCGTCGACCAGCGGGTAGCGCTGCGAGAAGTCCTGCGCCATGCGCACCATCGCGTCGTAGGCTGCGGTGTCGCCGTGCGGGTGGAACTTGCCGAGCACGTCGCCGACGACGCGTGCGCTCTTGACCGCACGCGGGCCGGCCGCGCTCGTGAACGCCAGCCCCATGCGCTCCATCGAGTACAGGATGCGGCGCTGCACCGGCTTCTGGCCATCGCACACATCGGGCAACGCGCGGCCCTTGACGACGCTCAGCGCGTACTCGAGGTAGGCGCGTTCGGCGTACTGCGCGAGGCCGATGGCGCCGCCGGGGCTCCCCTCGGTGGGCGTGTCGAAGAGATCGGGTTCCATGGTCATTCAGAGTCGGTCAGCGTCAGTCGGCGCGTTCGGGTGCGAGAAAAGGGAGGCCAAGCAGGAATTCGAGCCGCTCACGGCTCCGCGACAGTCACCGAAACGGATTGAGAATCGTCAAGCCATCGAGCTTCTGCCCGTGCTGGAAGTCCTCGGTGTAGAGGACTCGACAGCCCGACTCCAGCGCGCTCGCGGCAATGACCGCGTCGTAGATCGGAAAGCCGTAGCGCTTCGCGATCGCGAACGCCCCCTCATGTGTCGCCAGCGTCAGCGGCTCGACGCGGCAGACGTGTTTCAGGGCAGACACGACCTCCTCGATCTCGTGCCAAGGCGTCGCGAACTTGCGTCGAGCCACTGCGACGAACTCGTTGAGCACCTGAACGCTGATCGTGCCGCCCTCGGCCAACAGGTCTTCGGCCCGGCCGGCCTTGACCGTGTCGGCGCCGAGCAGGTAGAGCGGGACGTTCGTGTCGAAGAAGGCGCCGCCGGTCACCCGCGGTCACCGTAAGCTTCGAGGCGATCGAACTTGAAATCGGCGGGCAGCCGCCCCCGATACTTTCGCAGGCGCGCCAACACCTCGCGGTTGCTCGGCGCTCGACTGACGACGAACCTGCCCTTGTCGGCGACTCCGATCTCGATGTCATCACCCTCCTTCAAGCCCAGCACCTCGACGACAGCCGCGGGCAGGCGAATGGCCAGACTGTTGCCCCACTTCGAGACCTGCATAGCGAGTTCCTTCCGGTCTTAGATAGACATTTGATATTGTATATCCATCCCGGGACGCTCGGCCAGGCCGTCAGCGCGGGAAGCGCTCGCGCAGTTTCAGTTTCCAGAATTTGCCGGTCGAGGTGCGCGGCACCGCGTCGATGAACTCGAAGCGGTCGGGCACCTGCCACTTCGCGAAGCCGTGCTGCAGCAGGTGCGCCGCCAGCGCGTCGGCCAGCGGCGCATTCTGCCCGGGTTTGACGACGACGCAGGCGAGCGGCCGTTCGCCCCACTTCTCGTCGGGGATCGCGATCACCGCGGCCTCGGCGATCACCGGGTGCGCCATCAGCGCGTTCTCGAGGTCGACCGAGCTGATCCACTCACCGCCGGACTTGACCAGGTCCTTGGTGCGGTCGGTGATGCGCACGAAGCCGAGCGCGTCCATCGTCGCGACGTCGCCGGTGCGCAGCCAGCCGTCGCGCGTGAACTTGTCTTC
>JAYSLR010000344.1:0-6812 GCA_043725365.1 Rhizobacter sp.
GCGATAAACGTCACTTAGATATCAAATATGGAACATACAACTCATATCGACGATACCGATCTGCGCATCCTGGCGCAGATGCAGCAGGACGCGTCCCTCTCCAACCTCGACCTCGCGGCCGCGACGCACACCTCGCCGGCGACCTGCCTGCGGCGCGTGAAGCGCCTGATCGAGGCGGGCGTGGTCGAACGCCAGGTGGCGATCCTCTCGCCGCAGAAGATGGGTGCGGGCTTGACCGCGATCGCCGAGATCAGCCTCGACCGGCAGGGCGCCGAACACCTGGCCGAGTTCGAGGCGCGCGCCGTGGCGCAGCCCGAGGTGCAGCAGTGCTACCGCGTCTCGCCCGGCCCCGACCTCGTGCTGGTGCTGCAGGTGCTGGACATGGCGCAGTACCACGCGCTGGTGCAGCGCCTGTTCACGCAGGATGCCAACGTGCGCAACGTCAAGACCTTCTTCAGCCTTCACCGCGCCAAGTTCGACACGCAGGTGCCGCTGCCGGCGCCGCGCCGCGACTGACGCCGGCCGAGGCGCGGGCGCGCCGCGTTGACACCGGGGTCGTCGCCGGCTACAAGCGGCGGTCGCGATACCGTCCAGGAACGCCGCCATGCGCCATGCCTTCACCGCCCCGGGCCGGGTCATCGGCATGGCTGCTGCGACGCTGCTGGCTTCGTGCGTCACGGTGTTCGAGCCGGACCGGGCGGCGCGTGCCCCGGTGCTCGACGGGTTCGGCCGCACGGGCATGGCGATCAGCACACCGGTGCCGGCGGCACAGCGGCTGTTCGACCAGGGCCTGCAGCAGACCTACGCCTTCAACGACACCGAGGCGGCGCGCGCCTTCAAGGCCGCGCTCGCCCAGGACCCGGCCTGCGCGATGTGCGCATGGGGCGTCGCGCACGCGCTCGGCCCGAACATCAACGCGGTCGAGCGCGGTGATCTGAGCGAGGCGCGCCGCTACGTCGCGCTGGCGCGGCGCCACCTCGATCGCGCCACGCCGCGCGAGCGCGGGCTGGTCGAGGCGATGGCGCTGCGCTATGGCGACGCCGCCCCGGCGCCCGTGGGGCCCGACGCGCCGTCGCTCGGTGCGATCTGCAGCGCCGGCGGGGGCGCGGCCAAGGCCGATCCGCTCGACGTGGCGTATGCGGCGCGGATGCGTGCGCTGGTCGAGGCCTATCCCGACGACCCTGACGTCACGTCGCTGTACGCCGAGGCCGTGATGATCGCGACGCGCGGCGACTGGTGGGACCGCAAGAGCGGCGCGCCGGCCGGCGAGATCGCGCCGATGACCGAGCGTCTCGAGCATGCGCTCGCGTTGTCGATCGACCACACCGGGCTGAACCACTTCCTGATCCATGCGGTCGACCAGTCGCCGGCGCCGCAACGCGCGAGCGCGGCGGCCGACCGCCTCGGCGGGCTCGCGCCGGCGTCGCCGCACCTGCTGCACATGCCGGCGCACATCTACGTGCACACCGCGCGGTTCGCCGACGCGGTGCAGGTCAACGAAGCCGCGGTCGCGGCGCAGGCGCGCCAGACCGAGAGTCTGCGCGAGCAGGGCTTCCCCGCGAGCGTCGACTGGGACGGTCACGACCTGCATTTCCTCTGGTACGCCGCGCTGATGGACGGGCGCGGCGAGCTCGCGCTCGTACAGGCGCGCCGGCTCGCGGACCGTGCCGCGAAGGGCAAGAGCATCCATGCGGAGTTCATGCGCAGCCTGCCGCTGCTGACGCTGGTCCGGCTCGAGCGCTGGGACGAGGTGCTGAAGCAGCCCGGTGTCGCCGGTGACGCCGGTGTCGCAGGGCCGATCGGCGACTACGCGCGCGGCGTCGCGCGGGTGCGCACCGGGCAGCTGCCGGCTGCCGCTGCGGACGCGGCCGCGCTGCAGGCGGCGCTCGACGCGCCGATCCTGGTCGGCAAGGGGTTGATGGGCGACGACCCGGCGCGCAAGGTGCTCGACATCCTGGCCGCCCGCCTGCAGGCCGAGATCGCCGCCGCGCAGGGCGACGCGAAGACCGCCGCCGCGGCGTTGCAGCGCGGCATCGCCGAGGAGGCCGCGCTCGAGGCGAACGAACCGCCGCTGCTGGGTGATGGCTCGCGCCTCGCGCTCGGCAGCCTGATGCTGCGCCAGCGGCAGTGGAGCGACGCGGAGGCGGCGTTCCGCCAGGACCTCGTCGAGCACCCCGGCAGCGGCTGGGCGCTGCGGGGCCTGCAGCACGCACTCGCGCGCCAGGGCAAGGCCGACGAGGCGCAGCGCGCGCAGCGCGAGTTCGCGCGGACCTGGGCGTCGGCGGATGCCGCGCTGCGCGACACCACCGGGTTGTAGGTTGCGGCCACGCCGCGTTCAGCCCTTGCGCTTGGCGCGCGGGTGCGCGGCGTCGTAGACCTTCGACAGGTGGCCGAAGTCGAGCTTGGTGTAGACCTGCGTGGTCGTGATGTTGGCGTGGCCCAGCAGCTCCTGCACCGCGCGCAGGTCGCCGCTGGACTGCAGCACATGGGTCGCGAACGAATGCCGCAGCATGTGCGGGTGCACGTGGGTCGGCAGACCGGCGCGCAGCGCGCGCAGCTTCAACCGCGCGCGCACCTGGCCGGCGCCGAGGCGTGCACCGCGGGTGCCGACCAGCAGCGCCGGCTCGTCGTCGCGCGCGAGTTCACCGCGCAGCGCCAGCCAGGCGTGCAGCGCCTTCAGCGCCGCGCTGCCGACCGGCACGCTGCGCCGCTTGCCGCCCTTGCCGAGCACATGCGCACTGGCGTCCGCCACGTCGACCCAGCCGGCGCCACCGGGCCGCAGATCCAGGCCGACCAGTTCGCCGACGCGCAGGCCGCAGCCGTAGAGCAGCTCGACGATGCACTGATCGCGCGCCGCGATCGCCGCTGAATCGGCCGTGGCCTCGGCGGCTGCGCCGGGCGCGTCGGCCAGCGCCATCGCGAGGTCGACCGACAGCGCCTTCGGCAGCGGCTTCGGCGCCTTCGGCGCGCGCACGCCCTCCACCGGGTTCAGCGCGACCAGCCCGTCGCGGCCGAGCCAGCGGTACAGCCCGCGCCACGCCGACAGCACCAGTGCGATGCTGCGTGGTGCCAGGCCCCGGCCGTGCAGCGTCGCGGCCCAGCGCCGGATGTGATGCACCTGCACCGCGCGCAGCGGCAGCTGCTGAGCGGCCGCGAAGACCTGCAGCCTCACGAGCGCCTCGCGGTACAGCGTCAGCGTGCGTGCCGCCAGGCGGCGCTCGACCTCGAGGTGGACGAGGTGGCGGCGCAGGTCGTCGTCGAGCGCGGGCGCCGCGTCGGGGGGGCGCGCCGGCGCGGTCATGCGCAGCTCGTCAGCCGCGCGCCGGCAGCAGCCGCGACAGCGCCGCGCCGGCGATATCGCCGATGCGCGACAGGAACTCGGTGCCCATGTCGGCGGTGTAGCGCGTCGGGTCGGGCGAGGCCAGCACGAGCATGCCGAACGCGGGCAGCGCTGCGGCCGTCGTGCCGTCGGCCGTGCCGGCACGCAGCGGGATCAGCGCCATCGACTTCGCGCTGGCCGGCTCTTCCAGCCACTGCGCCGCCTCGAAGCCGGAATTGACGCCGCAGTAGGGCAGGCTCAGGCTGCCGGCGAACAGCTTCACGTCGTCGCCGACCGGCTGCGCGAAATCGAGTGCAGCGAACGCCGCCGCGGCACCCCAGACGCGGATGCCGGCCTGCGGGATCATGAACTGGTGCATCAGCTCGCGCACCAGCACCGCGGGCAGCTCGGCCGGCAGGGCGGTCAGCATCAGCGCGCGCGTCCAGCGATGCAGGCGGTCGGCGATGCCGACGTTGTCCTGGCCGTAGCGGATCATCTCGATGATCTTGCCTTCAAGGCCGCGGATCTTGTCGCGCAGCATCTCCATCTGCCGCTCCTGCAGCGAGACCGCGCGCTGGCCGTGCGGGCTGGTCAGCTGCACGCTGCCGAGCAGCTCGGCGTGGCGCTCGAAGAAGCCCGGCGTGTTCGCCAGGTAGTCGGCGATGTCGGTCTCAGTGATGCCCTGCACGCCGCCCGTCATGATGCGCTGCTCATAGTCCGCCTTCTCATAGTTCGATCTCTCCGTCAAAGACTGTTTCGGCCGGGCCGGTCATCAGCACATGGCTGTCGCCGCCCTGCCATTCGATGGTCAGGCGGCCGCCGCGCGCCTCGACATCGACGCGCGCGTCCAGCAGGCCGAGCCGGATGCCGGCGACGACCGCCGCGCAGGCGCCGGTGCCGCAGGCCAGCGTCTCGCCCGCACCGCGCTCGTGCACGCGCAGGCGAATGGAGGCGCGGTCGACGACCTGCATGAAGCCTGCGTTGACCTGGCGCGGGAAGCGCGCGTGCGACTCGACGGCCGGGCCGATGCTGCCGACCGGCGCGCTGTCGATGTCGGCGACGAGCTGGACCGCATGCGGGTTGCCCATCGACAGCACCGCGAGTTCGACGTTCTGGTCGCCGACGTCGACGGGCCACAGCGTGAAGTCGCCGAGCCGCCGCGGCGTCAGGCCCGACGCGTCGAAGGGCACGCGCGCGAGATCGAAGATCGGCGCGTTCATGTCGACCGTCACGCGGTCGTCGTCCTGCAGGCGCAGCTCGAGCGTGTTGTTGACGGTCTGTACGCGCAGCGTGCGCTGGGTCGACAGGCCCTTGTCGCGCACGTAGCGCACGAAGCAGCGCGCGCCGTTGCCGCAGTGCTCGACCTCGTCGCCGCTGCCGGCGTTGAAGATGCGGTAGCCGAAGTCGATGCCGGGCGCGCTGCTCTTCTCGACCATCAGGATCTGGTCGGCGCCGACGCCGAAGCGCCGGTCGCCCAGGCGCTGGATCTGCGCCGGGCTGAGCTCGACGCGCGTGCGCGTGCCGTCGAGCACGACGAAGTCGTTGCCCGCGCCCTGCATCTTGGTGAACTTCAGTCGCATGCGCGAATTATGGCTTCGGCCCGCGGCTGCGCCGCCTTCACGTCGCTGCGCGACATGAGCCCGCGCCGCAACGCACCGTGTGCGTTGTCGCTGTCAGTACAGCGGCGCTTCGCCTTGCGGGCGCGTCTTGAAGCGCTTGTGCACCCACAGGTACTGCGCCGGCAGCGCGCGGATCTCGGTTTCGATCCAGGCGTTCATGGCCGCGGTGTCGGCGCGCGCGTCGTCGGTCGGGAAGTGCGTCCACGGCGGCAGGAAGCGCACGCGGTAGCCGGCGCCGCCCGGCAGCGTCTCGGCGACGACCGGCTGCACGACCATGTTCAGCGCGCGCGCCAGCCGCGACGGCGCGAGCAGCGTCGCGGCCGGGATGCCGAAGAACGGCACGAAGGCGGCGTCGCGCTCGCCGAAGTCCATGTCGGGCAGGTTGAAGAACGCGTCGCCGCGGCGGATCGCGCGGAACAGCGCCTTGCCCGATTCGTCGCGCGGGAAGATCTCGGCGTTGCCCAGCCGCAGCCGCCCGCGGCGGATCGCGGCGTCCATCACCGCGTCGCTCTGTTCCTGGTAGATCGAGATGCCCTTGCGCTTCTGGAACAGCAGCACCGCGGCGCCGGCGACGTCGAGGGCCATGAAGTGCGGCACCAGCCACATCACCGGCCGCTCGCTGCGCTCGGCCAAGTGAACGTCGCCTTCGACATGGATCAGGTGCCGCAGCCGCTCGGGCGACGCGTACCAGAGCAGGCCGCGCTCGAGGATGCTGCGCCCGAGCCACGCGAAGTGCTCGCGTGCGAGTCGTTCGTGCCGGTCTGCGTCCAGCTCGGGAAAGCACAGCGCGATGTTGCGCAGCGCGATGTGCCGGCGCGCGCCCGCCAGCGCGTAAAGCAGCCGGCCCAGCCCGCGCCCGAGAACGGCCTGCACGCCCAGCGGCAGCCAGTGCAGCAGCCACAGCAGCCCCAGCACGATTCGTGCGCCCAACGGTTCACCCCTCGATCTTCTTGTGCAACGCCGGCTCAGGCGGCCGGTTCGGCCGAACGCGGTGTCTTGTAGCGGTTGTAGCCCCACAGGTACTGCCCGGGGCACTGGCGGATCAGCCGCTCCATTGCCCGGTTGATGACCGCGGCGGATTCTGCCTGAGCGGGGTCCTGGTCGGGCAGGGCTTCGCCGAGCGCGCTGACGCGCACGCGGTAGCCGGCGCCGTGCGCCAGCCGCTCGCCCCAGATCAGCAACGGCACCGCGCCGGTCTGCTGGACCAGCCGCGCCGCCAGCGTCATCGTGTAGGCCGGCTTGCCGAAGAACGGCACCCACACGCCCATGCCCTCGGGCGGTACCTGATCCGGCAGCAGGCCGACCGCCTCGCCGCGGCGCAGCGCGCGGATCATCTGGCGCACGCCGGCGAGGGTGGCCGGCGCGGTGGCGAGGCCCGGGCGGGCGCGCGAACCGTTCATCAGGCGCCGCAACGCCGCTTTGCGCGCCGGCCGGAACAGCACCGTCATCGGCGCCAGCGTCGCCGCGAAGCGCTCCGCGTAGGCCTGGGCCGTCACTTCGAAGCTGCCCATGTGCGGGGTCAGGAACAGCACGCCACGGCCCTGCGCGTGCGCGGCCGCGACGAGATCGGCGCCGTCCCAGGTCACGACCGGGCGGATCGGCTCGCCGACCGGGCGCATCCACAGGAACGGCAGCTCCGCAACCATGCGCCCGGCCGCGGCGATGGACGGGCGGGCCTGGGCGGGCGCGAAGCCGGCCTGGCGCGCGTTCGCGGCGAAGCGCTGCCTGTAGGTCGGCGAGGCCCAGTACGTCAGCCAGCCCAGCACGGCGCCGAGCGCGTGCAGAAACCACAGGGGCCGGCGGGCAAGCCAGCGGAACAGGCTCAGCATCTTCTTTATAATCGGCTCGTCGCCGAGTTAATTTGAACTACTTGC
>JAYSLR010000345.1:0-3915 GCA_043725365.1 Rhizobacter sp.
CCGCCGCGACGAGGTAGAGCAGCACCAGACCGAGCGGTGACGTGATCATCGAGGACGCGATTGCAAGCGGCGTGCCGCCGGCCGGGGCCGGGCTCATAGAATCGACCGATCCTACTGGACGCCCCGCGCCGCACAGTGCCTGCAAAACCCTCATTCCCCGCCTTCGACGCCGCGCGCGCGCTGCAGCTCGCGCGCGCGACTTTCGACATCGAGGCGCAGGCGCTTCTCGGCCTGAAGGCGCGCCAGGGCGACGGCTTCGGCCGGGTGTGCCGCGCGGTGCTCGAGTGCAGCGGTCGCGTCGTCGTGATGGGCATGGGCAAGAGCGGGCACGTGGGCCGCAAGATCGCCGCGACGCTCGCCTCCACCGGCACGCCGGCGCTGTTCGTGCACCCGGCCGAGGCGAGCCACGGCGACCTGGGCATGGTGGCCGGCGGCGACGTCGTGCTCGCGATCTCCAACTCCGGCGAGAGCGACGAGCTCGGCGCGGTCATCCCGGCGCTGAAGCGCCTGGGCGTGACGCTGGTGGCGATGACGGGCCGGCCCGACTCGACGCTCGCCCGGCACGCCGACATCACGATCAGCAGCGCGGTCGACCAGGAGGCCTGCCCGCTGAACCTGGCGCCGACCGCCAGCACCGCAGCGCAGATGGCGCTCGGCGATGCGCTCGCGGTCGCGCTGCTCGACGCGCGCGGCTTTCGCGAAGAGGACTTCGCGCGCTCGCACCCCGGCGGCGCGCTGGGCCGTAAGCTGCTGACGCACGTGCGCGACCTGATGCGCACCGGCGACGCGCTGCCCCGCGTGAGCCCGGACACGAGCTTCACCGAGATGATGCGCGAGATGGGCCGCAAGGGCCTGGGCGCGACCGCCGTCACCGATGCCGACGGCGGCGTGCTCGGCATCTTCACCGACGGCGACCTGCGGCGCTGCATCGAGCAGGGCAGCGACCTGCGCGGCCTGACGGCTGGCGAGGTGATGCACCCGAAGCCGCGCGCGATCCGGCCCGACGCGCTGGCCGTCGATGCGGCCGACCTGATGGAAGAGGCCCGCATCACGCTCGTGCTCGTCGTCGACGACGCCAATCGGCTCGTCGGCGCGCTGAACTCGAACGACCTGATGCGGGCGAAGGTGATCTGATGCGCGCCGCCGGGCCGCCCGAAGGCGCGCGCTCCCCCGTGGGGGGAACGGCGCGGAGCGACGACGGGGGCTGCGTTGTCCGGCCACGCCTCGCGCACCCGCCCGAGCTCTTGCTGAAGGCACAGGGCATCCGCTGGGCGATCTTCGATGTCGATGGCGTGCTGACCGACGGCCGCATCTACATCGGCGAGCGCGGCGAGGAGTTCAAGGCCTTCTCGACGCTCGACGGCCACGGTCTGAAGCTGCTCGCGAGTCACGGCATCGTGCCCGCGGTCGTCACCGGGCGCGACTCGCCCGCGGTGCGCCGCCGCGTCGCCGACCTGGGCATCGCGCACGCGGTCTACGGCGCCGCCGACAAACTCGCCGCGGCGCAGCAACTGATGGCACGGCTCGGCCTGGGCTGGGACACGCTCGCGGCGATGGGCGACGACTGGCCCGACCTGCCGCTGCTGACGCGCGCTGCGTTCGCGTGCGCGCCGGCGAATGCGCATGTCGAGGTGAAGGCCGTCGCGCACCACGTCACCGGCGCGGGCGGCGGGTTCGGCGCCGCGCGCGAGTGCTGCGACCTGCTGCTGATGGCGGCCGGCCACTATGCGTCGGCGCTGCGCGGTCACCTCGTCACGCTCGACGGCGCCGGGCCGTGAACGCGTGCGCGCAGGGCGGCCGGTGAACGCGCCGCTCGACAACCCGCCGCTCGACGCGGTCGCGCCGTCGGTGCCCTGGCAGGGCCGAGCGGCGTGGCCGTTGCGCGCGCTCGAGGCGGCGTCCACCTACCTGCCGCTGCTGTTGATGGCCTTTCTGGCGCTCGGCACCTGGTGGCTGGTGAAGAACACGCCGCTGTCGGACGGCGAGCGCGCCGCGGTGCCACCGCGTCACGAACCCGACTACACGATGACGAAGTTCCTCGTTCAGCGCTTCGGCGCGAACGGCACGATGCGTGTGCAGATCGAGGGCGATGTGTTGCGCCACTACCCCGACACCGACACCTTCGAGATCGACAACCCGCGCATTCGCGCGATCGGCGACGACGGCCGTGTCACCGTCGCGACCGCGCAGCATGCCTTGTCGAGCCGCGACGGCAGCGAGGTGCAGCTGAGCGGCGCGGCGCACGTGGTTCGCGCCGCCACCGCGACGGAGGCCGCGATCGATTTCC
This sequence comes from Rhizobacter sp., assembly GCA_043725365.1. Taxonomy (GTDB): domain Bacteria; phylum Pseudomonadota; class Gammaproteobacteria; order Burkholderiales; family Burkholderiaceae_C; genus LMDS01. Next base: position 2,288 of record JAYSLR010000345.1, read on the forward strand.
GCGGCGAGTTCCTGCACTACTTCCGGTACAGCGAACGCGTGCGCTCGCACCTTCCCGTCGTCGTGACCCAGGGCGGCTCCGAGATCCGCGCCGACGCGATGGCCTACGACCACCTTGCCGGCGTACTGGACCTGAGGGGCCATGTGCGTGCGGTGCTCTCGCCACCGACCGGGGCCAAGCCATGAACGCGGCGCCGATCCCCATCACCGGCGCCGCCGCATGAACGCGCCGCTGATCTTCATCACCGGCGCGTCGAGCGGCATCGGCCAGGCGCTCGCGGCACGCTTTCACCGCGCCGGCTACCGGCTCGCGCTGGTCGCGCGGCGCGCCGCCGAGGTGCAGGCCTGGGCGCAGGCGCGCGGCTTCGACGCGGCCACGTTCGCGGTCTACGCCGCCGACGTGCGCGACGTCGGCGCGATCGTCGCGGCCGGCCGGGCGTGCATTGCGGCGCAGGGCCTGCCCGATGTCGTGATCGCCAACGCCGGCATCAGCATCGGCATGGACACCGCCGAGTTCGACGACCTCGACGTGATGCGCGCGACGTTCGAGACCAACAACCTCGGCCTGGCGGCGACCTTCCAGCCGTTCGTCGCGCCGATGCGCGCGCGCCGCCACGGCGCGCTCGTGGGGATTGCCAGCGTCGCGGGCATCCGCGGGCTGCCGGGCCACGGCGCGTACTGTGCGAGCAAGGCGGCGGTGATCGGCTACTGCGAGAGCCTGCGCGGCGAGCTGCGCGCCGCCGGCGTGAAGGTCGTGACCATCGTGCCCGGCTACATCGACACGCCGCTGACGCGGGGCAACCCGTACGGCATGCCGTTCCTGATGCCGGCCGAGGCCTTCGCCGATCGGGCGTACGCGGCGATCGCGCGCGGCGTCAGCTACCGCGTGATCCCGTGGCAGATGGGCGTCGTCGCGAAGCTGATGCGGCTGCTGCCGAATGCATTGTTCGACCGGCTCGTCAGCGGGCGCGGCCGCAAGCCGCGGCAGCAGAGATAGCAGCGCGGCGGCGTCGCCAACGAAAAAGCGGTGGGCTTTCGCGCCACCGCTTGATTTGTGCCGCCGGCTGCTGCCGGCGCGGGTTCGAACGGGATCAGTAGCCGCCGCGGCTGCCACCGCCGCCGCCGCCGGAGCGACCGCCACCACCGCCGCCGTAGCCGCCGCCACCGCCACCGCCGGAGCGGCCACCGCCGCCGCCACCGTAGCCGCCGCCACCACCGCCGCCGAAGCCGCCACCACCGCCGCCGGTGCGGCCACCGCCGCCACCGAACCCACCACCGCCACCGGTGCGGCCACCGCCACCGCCGAAGCCACCCGGACGCTCTTCGCGCGGGCGGGCCTCGTTGACGACGATCGCACGGCCGTCAAGGGCCTGACCGTTCATGCCGTTGATGGCGGATTGCGCTTCCGCGTCCGAGCCCATTTCCACGAAGCCGAAGCCCTTGGAACGGCCGGTGTCGCGGTCCATCATGACCTTGGCGGAAGAGACGCTGCCGTACTGCGCGAACGCCTGCTGCAGATCCTCGTCACGAATGTTGTATGAAAGATTACCGACGTACAGTTTGTTGCCCATGGGAGAGCCCCTTTCCATTTCCTGAAGACCATGTGGAGCTTCTACCCATCGTGAACCA
>JAYSLR010000346.1:0-2193 GCA_043725365.1 Rhizobacter sp.
GCCGAACCCGCCGTACCACCCGAAGGGCGATTTCGGTCTGGATGCCGACGGCTTCGGCCTTGCCGACGGCCCGGGCCCCGATGGCCGCACCTGGACCTACGCGAACCTCGCGCTGATGCGCGCCTCGCTGGTCGCCGGCATCGCGCCGGGAACGCGCGCCGCGCTCGGCCCGCTGCTGTTCCAAGGCATGCGCCGGCGCCGCATCACCGCCGAGGTCTACCGCGGCGCCTGGGAAAACGTGGGGACGCCGGCGCAGCTGGAAGCGCTCGATCGCGGACTATGATGGTCGCGGGAGCAGCCGGCCCGACCGACACGAGAGCACGGCACGCGGATTGCTGATCGTTGGGGCCCACTCCCGGGCCGGCCGCCCCGAGCGCAACGGCCGGCCCATGAAGCCTGCGCCACCGATCGAAGGAACCCTGTGATGAACGCCAAGACCACCGCCTCCAGCTTCGCCGCCGACGTCCAGTCCGACGTCAACAAGGCCATCGCCGGCGCCGAAGACATGCTGACCCAGGCCGCCAGCGCCACCGGCGAAAAGGCTGCCGAACTGCGCGCCCGTGCGCTCGAGCAGCTGAAGTCGCTGCAGGCGCGGATGAAGGACGCGCAGGCGATCGCGCTCGAGAAGAGCAAGGCCGCCGCCCATGCCACCGACGAGTACGTGCACGAGAACCCGTGGCGCTCGATCGTCGCCGCGGCCGGCGTCGGCGTGCTGATCGGGCTGCTGATCGCGCGCCGTTGATCGAAGCCGCATGAGCCGCGACGACCCGGGCCTGCTCGACGCCGTCGCGCGCGTCGCCGGCAGCGTGTTCGGCATGCTGCAGAACCGGCTCGAGCTGGCGAGCATCGAGATCGCCGAGGCGCGCGAACAGCTGGTGTTCACGATCGTCGCGAGCTTCGCGGCGGTGCTGTTGCTGGGCGGCGCGGTCGTGGCGCTGTCGGCCTGGATCGCGGTCGCGCTGTGGCCCACACTCGGCCATGCGGTGCTGGTGTGGATCGCGCTCGCCTATGGTCTGGCCGGCGGCGGGCTGCTGATGTGGCTGCGCGCGAAGCTGCGCAATGACCCGCCGCTGCTGGCCGAGACGCTGGCCGAACTGCGCACCGATGCGGCACTGATGCGCGGCGACGCGCCGTCGCCGCGCCCGCCGGGCTGAGCACGATGACGAACCCGATCGACCGACACGCGCGCAAGCAGGTGCTGCTGACGCGCATCGCGTTCGAGCGCGCCGCGCTGCATGCCGAGCTGGCACGTGTGCACGAGGCCGCGCGGCTGCCGAACCTGGTGCGCGGCGTGTTCGGCGCCCGCGTCGGCCGCTCGCTGTTCGGCACGGGCGCTCCGGCGGGTCAGGCCGGCTGGGGTGCGCTCGCGCTGTCGCTGCTGCGGCGCTACCGCGTCGCCGCGGCGCTGATCGGCAGCGTCGCGCCGGTGCTGCGCGGGCGCGGCGGCTGGCGGCGCGCCGTGCGATTCGCCAGTCTGGCGGCGGCGCTGTACGCCGGCTGGTGGATCGCGCAGCGGCGCGACGACGCCTGAGCCGTGCCGCGGCACGCCTGGTTCAGGCCGCCAGCGGCGCGCTGATCGTGTCGATCCGCGCCAGCACCTCGGGCGTCAGCTTCGCGATCACCTCGACCGCGCCGAGGTTGGCCTGCAGCTGCGCCAGCGTCGACGCGCCGGTGATCACCGTGCTGACGCGCGGGTTCTTCGCGACCCACGCGATCGCGAGCTGCGCGACGCTGCAGCCGAGTTCGGCGGCGATGCCTTCGAGCTGCACGACCGCGGCGCGCTTGCGCTCGTCGGTCAGGCCTTTCGCGAGGTAGCTCATGCTGGGCATCGCGCCGCGGCTGCCGGGCGGGATGCCATCGCGGTACTTGCCGGTCAGCAGCCCGCTGGCCAGCGGGCTCCAGGTCGTCAGGCCCAGGCCGATGTCCTCGTACAGGCGCGCATAGTCCTTCTCGACGCGCTGGCGGTGGAACAGGTGGTACTGCGGCTGTTCCATCACCGGCTTGTGCAGGTGGTGGCGCTCGGCGATGTCCCAGGCGGCGCGGATGTCGCCGGCGTCCCATTCGCTGGTGCCCCAGTACAGCGCCTTGCCCTGGGTGATCATGTCGCTCATCGCGCGCACCGTCTCCTCGATCGGCGTGTGCGGGTCGGGGCGGTGGCAGTAGACCAGGTCGATGAAGTCCAGCCCCAGGCGC
>JAYSLR010000347.1:0-7730 GCA_043725365.1 Rhizobacter sp.
CGCAAGCGGCCCGACCCCGCTGCGCTGCGCTGCTCGGCGCTGGCTTCCTGATGCCCTCGCCGGCCTGGCCGCTCCCGCCTTTGCGAGCACCGTGGTGGCGTTTCCAGCGAACGCCACAGCGCTTGGGCTTCGCGGCAGGCGGTGCTCGGTGCGGGCGATTTCTGTGGCGACGAGCAGCGCAGGGCCGGGGTCGGCGCGCGCGCAGCGCGCGCCTCAATCTCTGACTCGTCGCCACTGTCTGAACGCAGTGAGCGCAGCGAACGCAGTGAGTTCGGCGACGCGACCCCGGACCGAGCAGCACAGTGCAGTCGGCGCGCAGCGTCGACCGCCACAGCATGAGCCGGCACCGGGCACCGCCTGCCGCGACGCGCTGACATTGCGGAAGATCGATCAACCGCGAACGGCAGCAATGGGCCGAAAGCCGTCGCCGTCACTTTGCAGGCGGACCTGCCGGGTGTCGCAAGTTCCGGCTCAGCACCGCCTGGCCGTTCCGAAGGTACTGAGCGCCGCCTCAGGGACTGCGAACAAAGTGAGCTTTTGGGGGGCATTTCAGGTCCTGCGGCACGTTCGCATCAGCGCAGTTCGCGCAGGATCGCGCGCACGGGCGAGGCGTCGGCGGTGATCAGTTTCAGCGGCAGCGCGATCAGTTCGTAGTCGCCGGCCGGTACCTCGTCGAGCACCAGGTTCTCGAGCACGCGCAGGTCGTGGCGCAGCAGCAGCTGGTGACTGTCCAGGCGCTTGCTGTCGGCCGGGTCGACCGACTGGCTGTCGATGCCCACCAGCCGCACGCCGATGGACGCCAGCCACGCGATCGTCTCGGGTGCGAAGGCCGAGAACACCGGCGACCACGCGGTGGGTGCCTTCGCGCAGGTGCGCACCAGCACGCGCGGCGGCAGCGCATCGACGGCGTGGATCAGGTGCTCGAGCCGCACCAGCGGCCCGCAATCGATCGCATGGATGACGCGGCAGGTGCCGAGGTAAGGCGCGAGGTCGACCTCGCCGATCGCCGGTGCGCCGGCGCCGTAGTGCAGCGGTGCGTCGGCGTGCGCGCCGATGTGTGGCGACATCGTGATCGCGCTCAGGTTCACCGGGCAGTCGGGGCCGATGCGCGCGGTCCATTGCTGCGAGTAGGCGGTGTCGCCGGGGAAGAGCGGCGAACCGGGCCCGACGGGCGGCGAGATGTCCCAGACTTTGATCATGGCAGCGCGAAGGTAGCACTGCCGAATCGTGCGCGGTGTCGGTTTTTTCGGACAGCTCGAACCCGGTCATCAGGAGCCGCCGCGCGCCGATGCCGGCGCGCGCACCACCGTCACGGTGCAGTCGGCGTCGGCGGCCACGCTGGCCGACACGCTGCCGAGGTAGCGGCGCAGGCCGCCGCTGCTGCGTGCGCCCATCACGATCTGGTCGACCTGGTTCCGGCGCGCGTAGTCGACGATCGCGTCGGCCGGGTCGGGCGCCTCCAGCACCTGGAAGGTGATGCGACCGTCCGGCACGCCCGCCTCCGGCGCGATCGCCTGCACCACCGGCCGGGCCCAGTGCTTCAGCTGCACCAGCAGGTTGACGTGCTTGCTGCTGCCGTCCTTGTCGACCAGTTCGTCCATCGCGATGCGGTTCGTCTTCAGCACGGTCACGCAGGCCAGCCGCGCGCCGGGTTCGGTCTGCAGCAGCCGCTGCACGGTCTCGCGCATGCTGGCCAGCAGCGCGGCGTCGGCGCCTGCGACGTCGACGGCCGCCATCAGGATCGGGCTGCGTGCGGTCTGCGTGACCGCGCTCGCGCTGGCGGCGGGCTCGGCCCCGACCGCGGCGAACCAGCGCCGCAGCATGCGCAGGCCGCCGCCGCGCGCGGCACGTTCGGCGCGCTCCGTCAGCGCCACCTGCTCGGGGTGCTGCAGATCGAACGCCAGTTGCGCCCCGCTCTGGTAGCGACGCTCGGGCCGGACTTCGAGGCAGCGCAGCACGATCTCCTGCAGCCACGCCGGGCAGTCGGGGCGCAGCGCGCGCGGCGGTGTCGGATCGCGGTACAGGCGCTGGCGCAGGCCGCGCACGCTGTTCGGTGCGCCGAACGGGCGCTCGCCGGTGACGAGGTGGTAGAGCATCACGCCGAGCGCGAACAGGTCGCTGCGCGGGTCGTTGCGGACGAACTGCACCTGCTCGGGCGACATGTACGGGCCGGTGCCCATCGGCAGCTCGAATTCCTCCTCGAGCAGGTCGGGCAGGTGGTCGTGGCGCGACAGGCCGAAGTCGATCAGCACCGCATCGCCCGGCGTGCCGTCGGGACCGGGGCGGAACACGATGTTGCTCGGCTTCACGTCGAGGTGCACGACCTGCTGGCGGTGCAGGTCGTGCAGCGCCAGCGCCACCTTGGCGCCGATCTGCGCGACCTCGTCGAACGGGATCGGCGCGGCGTCGAAGCGCGGCTTCAGCGACGCCCCGGCGATGCGCTCCATCACGATGTAGGGCCGGTCGGTGAAATCGCCCTTCGCGACGAAGCGCGGCACGTGCACACCGGCGAGCGTGGGCATGATCATCTGCTCGACCTCGAAGCCGACGATGGTCGCCGGGTCTTCGCCGCCCTTGATGCGCGGCACCTTCATCAGCAGCGGCAGCGGGTCGTCGCTGCCCACGCGCGACACCCGCCAGAGCTGCGCCATGCCGCCCTGGTGGGTGCGTTCCTCGAGCCGGAAACCGTCGATCACCTGGCCCGGCGCCAGCGGCCCGGGGCGTGGCGCGGCGACGTCAGCGGGCATGGATGAGCCGCTGTGCCAGGGCTTCGGGCAGGCGCGCTGCACGCACCTTCGCGGCGGCTGCGTCGTGGTCGTACGCGACGCGGTGGAAGGTCAGCGTGGCCGAGCCGGGTTCGAAGATCGCATAGCACGCGGCCGGGTTGCCGTCGCGCGGCTGCCCGGCCGAGCCGGGGATCGCGAGCCAGCGCCGGTGCGGCGACAGCGGGATCGGCATGCCCGGCGCGGGCGCGAACTCGCCGGCCTTGCCCGCGCCCGACAGGTGGTACAGCGCCTGGTCGTGGACATGGCCGCAGAAGACGAAGCGCCGGTCGCTCGCCTGCAGGCTGCGCACGGCCTCGGAGCGCCCCTCGATGTAGGCCCACTCGGCCGGTGCATGGGCGTTGGCGTGCACGTACAGGGTGTCGGCCTCCAGGGCTGTCAGCGGCCGCGTGGCGAGGAATTCGAGCTGGTCGGGGGCGAGCTGCGAGCGGGTCCACTCGACGACCTGGCGCGCGTCGGCCACCATCGTCGGGCGCGGCCCCTGGACCACCGCCTGGTCGTGGTTGCCGAGCACCGCGACCGCGCCGCGCGCGACCTCGTCGCGAACCAGATCGACGACCCAGGCCGGGTCGGCACCATAGCCGACATAGTCGCCGAGGAACGCGAAGCGCTGCGCGCCCTGCGCCCGCGCGTGCGCCATCACGGCAGCGACCGCTTCGCGATTGGCATGCAGGTCGGTGACGAGGGCGAGTTTCATCGGGTCGGGGCTCGAAACGAAACGCCGGGGCGCCGATCCGCGGCGCTGCCGGCCTGCGCGCCGGGCTCAGCCGATGCGGCCGAGCACGAGGTATTCCATCAGCGCCTTCTGCGCATGCAGCCGATTCTCCGCTTCGTCCCAGACCACGGATTGCGGGCCGTCAATGACCTCGGCCTCGACCTCCTCGCCGCGATGCGCCGGCAGGCAGTGCATGAACAGGGCATCGGGCTGCGCGGCGGCCATCATGTCGGCGTCGACGCACCAGTCGACGAAGGCCTTCATGCGTGCCTCGTTCTCGGCCTCGTAGCCCATGCTGGTCCAGACGTCGGTCGTCACGAGGTGCGCGCCCGTGCAGGCTTCCATCGGGTGATTGAAGGTCTTCACGCAGTCGCGGTTCTTCACCCCGGCCATGGCCGGGTCGATCTCGTAGCCGCCGGGCGTGCTGACATGCAGCGTGAAGCCGAGCAGGTCGGCCGCCTGCAGCCAGGTGTTGGCCATGTTGTTGCCGTCGCCGACCCACGCGACCACCTTGCCCTGGATGCTGCCGCGGTGCTCGATGAAGGTGAAGATGTCGGCCAGGATCTGGCACGGGTGGTACTCGTTGGTCAGGCCGTTGATGACCGGCACGCGCGAGTTCGCCGCGAAGGCCTCGATCTTGGCCTGCTCGTAGGTGCGGATCATCACGATGTCGACCATGCGGCTGATCACGCGGGCGCTGTCCTCGATCGGCTCGGCGCGGCCGAGCTGGCTGTCGCCGGTGGTCAGGTTCACGACCGAGCCGCCCAGCTGGTACATGCCGGCCTCGAAGCTCACGCGCGTGCGGGTGCTCGCCTTCTCGAAGATCATCGCCAGCGTGCGGTCGACCAGCGGCGTGTACTTCTCGTAGTTCTTGAAGCGCTTCTTGATGGTCGCGGCGCGCTCGAACAGGTAGGCGTATTCCTCGGCGCGAAAGTCCTTGAACTGCAGGTAGTGCTTCATCAGGCTGTCGCCGGGCTTCATGGCGACGCGGGTGCCGCCGCCGCGGGCGCGGCGAGGAAGTCCTTGATCAGCGGGCACAGGATCGCGACGATCTGGGCCGCCTCGTCGGCACTCAGGATCAGCGCCGGCAGCAGGCGAATCACCTTGTCGGCCGTGACGCTGATCATCAAGCCGGCGCTCGCCGCCCGGCCGAGGAGGTCGCCGCAGGGGCGGTCGAGTTCGATCCCGATCATCAGGCCCTGGCCGCGGATGTCGGCCACGCCCTTCACGCCCGCCAGCTCGCGCTCGAGCCCGGCCCTCAGCGCCGCGCCGACGGTGACCGCGTTCGCGAGCAGGCCGTCCTCTTCCATGATGCGGATGGTCTCGACGCCGGCGCGCATCGCCAGCGGGTTGCCGCCGAAGGTCGAGCCGTGGTTGCCGGGGCCGAACACGTTGGCGGCTTTCGGGCCGCAGACGATCGCACCGACCGGCACGCCCGAGCCCAGGCCCTTGGCCAGCGGCATCACGTCGGGCCGGATACCCGCCCACTGGTGCGCGAACCACTTGCCGGTGCGGCCCATGCCGCACTGGACCTCGTCGAGCATCAGCAACCAGCCGTTCGCGTCGCAGATGCGGCGCACGTCTTTCAGGTAATCGACGGTGGTCGGCCTGACGCCGCCCTCGCCCTGGATCACCTCGAGGAAGACCGCGACCACGTTCTTGTTGGTCGCCGCGACTTTTTCGATCGCTGCCACGTCGTTCAGCGGCACGCGCACGAAGCCCTCGACCAGCGGGCCGAAACCGGCCTGGACCTTGGCATTGCCGGTGGCCGACAGCGTCGCGATCGAGCGGCCGTGGAACGCCGCCTCGTAGACGACGATCTCGGGACGATCGATGCCCTTGTCGTGGCCGTACTTGCGCGCGATCTTCAGCGCCGCCTCGTTGGCCTCGAGGCCGGTGCTGCAGAAGAACACGTTGCTCAGGCCCGAGAGCTCGCACAGCTTGGCCGCGAGCTGCTCCTGCAGGGGCACGAGGTAGTAGTTCGAGGTGTGGATCAGCTTGCCGATCTGCTCGGTCAGCGCCGGTACCAGCTTCGGGTGGGCGTGGCCGAGCGTGTTGACGGCGATGCCGCCCAGGCCGTCGAGGTACTTCTTGCCGTCGGTGTCCCAGAGCCAGCAGCCTCGGCCGTGCGACAAGGCGACGGGCAGGCGACCGTACGTCTTCATCACATGGGGTTCGGGCGAGGCGGGCAGTCGGTCCGGGGCGTTCATCGTCTTGTCACTCCGAGGGAAGAAAAGAACGAGCGGGCGTGCGCGCCCTCATTTGAAGCGATCCGCACCCCGCTCCGGGCCGATTCTAAATCCGCGCCGTGAAATGCCGATGTACACCGGATGCAACCATCCCCCTGCGCGGCCGAGCTTGCTGCACTGCAACAAATTCGCGGCACAATGGAGCGTCCGGCGCGCCAGCCGCTCTGGTGGGAGCGCCCGGCCTGGCCCCGCAGCTTCGGGCAATCCGCGACGATGACCAACCCCGCACCGCGTGAATTCTTCATCCAGGGCATCACCCTGGATGGCAAGCCGTTCCGGCCCAGCGACTGGGCCGAGCGGCTCGCCGGCGCGATGTCGTGCTTCCGCCCCGACGGCGTGCACGGCGGCATCGGCGCGTTCATCGGCTACTCGCCGCTGTGCGTGCCGCGCGTGATCAACGGCGTGAAATGCGTGATCGTCAGCGAGGCGTTGCGCGGCGTCGAGCCGATGGCCTGGGACTTCGTGATGAACTTCGCCCGCGACAACCAGTTGCAGCTGACCGAGGCCTGCCTGGTGCCGCCTTCGCCGAAGACGAACTGATTCCGACGCTGCCATGCAAGAGGGCCCGCCGTGCGGACCCCGGACGTGAAAAAGGCTCGCAGCGCGAGCCTTTTCGGTCCCACCCTCGCGAAAGAATCAGGCGGCGGTGGCGCTCAGCGCCTTGACCTTGGCCGACAGGCGGCTCTTGTGGCGGGCGGCCTTGTTCTTGTGGAACAGGCCCTTGTCGGCGACCGAGTCGATCACGGCCTGGGCGTTCTTGAACAGGTCGGCAGCCTTGGCCTTGTCGCCGGCGACGACGGCCTTCTGCACGTTCTTGATCACGGTGCGGAACTTCGAACGCAGCGCGGTGTTGGCAGCGTTGAGCTTCACGTCCTGCCGCACGCGCTTCAGGCCCGAGGCGATGCGAACGGTTTTCTTCTTGGCTTTGGTCGAGGTGGCCATGTGGTGGAGCTTCTCTTGGAGGGTGGAGCAAAGACCGCGAGTATAGCATTGCGCCCGGCGTGGCTGCAAAGCACCGCCTGGCCGGTGAGCGGGCGCTCCCTATAATGCGCCGGCTCACCTGTCCCCACCCTGCGGCGCGCCGTCGCGCACGCCGAGTCCACCGTCCATGAACCTGCTGCGGGCCGCCTCCACCATCTCGCTGCTGACGCTGGTCTCGCGCATTTCCGGCCTGGCCCGCGACGTGGTCGTCGCCAGCGCGTTCGGCAACAGCGCCTGGATGGACGCCTACAACGTCGCGTTCCGGATCCCGAATTTCCTGCGCCGGCTGTTCGGCGAGGGCGCGTTCCAGCAGGCCTTCGTGCCGGTGCTCGGCGAGACCCGCGCCCGCGACGGCGATGAGGTCACCCGGTTGCTGATCGACGCGGTCGCGACCGTCCTGTTCTGGGCCCTCGTCGCGACCTGCGTCGTCGGCGTGATCGCCGCGCCGCTGATGGTCTGGCTGATGGCGTCGGGGCTGCGCCAGCTCGATGACGCGACCGTGATGACCCGCATCATGTTCCCGTACATCGGACTGATCTCGCTGGTGTCGCTGGCGGCGGGCATCCTGAACACCTGGAAGCGCTTCGTCGTGCCGGCCGCCACGCCGGTGCTGCTCAACCTGGCGTCGATCGGCGCGGCCTGGTGGCTCGGGCCGGCGTTCAGGCGCTGGGGTATCGAGCCGATCTATGCACAGGCCGTCGGCGTGATGATCGGCGGCGTGCTGCAACTCGCGATCCAGATCCCGGCGCTGCGGCGCGTCGGCGCGCTGCCCTCGATCGGCCTGCTGCCGGGCGCGGTCCGTGCGGCCTGGCGGCACCCCGGCGTCGGCCGTGTGATGCGCCAGATGGCGCCGGCGCTGATCGGCGTATCGGTGGCGCAGATCTCGGTCGTGATCAACACGCAGATCGCGTCGCACCAGGGCGTCGGCGCGGTCTCGTCGCTGGACTGGGCCTCGCGACTGATGGAGTTCCCGACCGGGCTGCTCGGCGTCGCGCTCGGCGT